>JAHFAP010000149.1 GCA_023250495.1 Deltaproteobacteria bacterium
TGGACGAAGATGAAAAAAATCTCCGGCATCCCCAGCGGATCTTTCTTGGCATTCTCGATGTCGTGGAATTGCTCCACTGCGTCATACGACACGTAGCCCAGCGCGCCGCTGAAAAAGGGCGGCACGCCGTCCACGGTCACCGGACGATATGCTTTGAGCAGCCCCTCCAATACTCGCAGCGGCTCATCGGCCGCGAACTCCTGCTTCGCTCCGTTCTCGACGATCTCGACGTCTTTGCCGCGAGACTTGAAGACGAGATAGGGACGCGTGCCGAGAAAGGAATAGCGCGCCCAGCGCTCGCTGCCCTCGACGCTCTCGAGCAGGAAAGCGTACTCGTCGCGCTCCAGCCGCTTGAAAAACGAGAGCGGCGTCTCGAAATCCATGAGCAGCTCCTGGTAGATAGGAATCAGATTTCCCTTCTCGGCAAGGCGCTCGAACTCTTCAAACGTAGGATGAATCATCTTTTAAAATTCCTAAAAAACAAAGAGGCCATAGGACGGTCTGCCTATGGCCTCTTGTCAAATCACGATGAAGCGCTGGAGCTAGCCACGGGGCAGACGCCGTAAAAATAGCTGGCGCCACCACCAAGAGGCATTCACTTTTGCTCCTAACCGAATCATGCCAACTTTGTAACCTAATTAGCCGTGTGGGTCAAGCGAAGCTCACTTGCGCTGTGTTTTGGCTTGGTGATTTCTCTAACGCGGCGCGGCATGAGCCGCCCTGAGCGGCGCGCCGAGCGCAGCGAGGCGCAAAGTCGAAGGGTCGCTTCCAACCCGCTGATAGGCGGAGCGCGAGCGACACCTAGCGGCGGGAGTCCCCACCCCGTGCCCACGGCCTCCGGAGACCACTGCCCTCGCGACAAGATCGAGGGTATGCCTGTCGAGTTTCCGCATATCACCCAGATTATTACAGTGCGGCCAATCGATACAGGCCGACCGCTTTGTGCGCGGTGGAAGCTCTACCACCGGCTTCTGCGCCGGCGGGCGCCGAAGGGGGGCGGAGGCCTGTCTTCGAGCAGGCGGGTGTATTTATAAGGAAAGCTTTCCAGTTTCACGCGCGGGATCTTCTGGCCGATGAAGCGCTCGATCGCGGCCACCTCCGGCAGGTCTTCGGCGATCACGATGGTGAAGGCGTCGCCCGCGGCGAGCGCGCGGCCCGTGCGGCCGATGCGGTGGACGTAGTCCTCGGGATGGTGCGGCACGTCGAAGTTGATGACGTGGCTGATCTGCTCGACGTCGATCCCGCGCGCGGCGATGTCGGTGGCGACCATCACTTCGTAGCGGCCGTTGCGGAAGCCGTTCAGCGCCTGCTCGCGCTCGCGCTGGGTGCGGTTGGAGTGGAGCACGGCGACGGCGTGGCCTTGCTGATGGAGCCTGCGCGCGACGCGGTCGGCGCCGTGCTTGGTGCGGCAGAAGATGAGCACCTGGTTGTAGTCGGTGCGCCTGAGAAGTTCCTCTAAAAGTTCCTGCTTCTGGTCGCTGGCCACGGGATAGAGCGCATGGGTCACGGTCTCGGCGGGCGAGCGGCGCAGGCCGATCTCGATGGTCTCGGGATTGCGCATCGCCCATTTGCAGAGCTGCTCGATCTCGGGCGGGATGGTGGCGGAAAACAGCATCGTCTGACGCGCGCGCGGACAACGTTCGACGATGCGGCGCACGTCGGGCAGGAAGCCCATGTCGAGCATCCGGTCCGCTTCGTCCAGGACGAGGATTTCGATCCGGTCGAGCCGAACCATCCCGCGCTGCATTTGATCGAGCAAGCGCCCCGGCGTCGCCACGAGGATGTCCACGCCCCGACGCAGCGCGTCGTCTTGCCGGCCATAGCCCGTGCCGCCGAACACGACCACCGTGCGCAGGTTGGTGAAGCGGCCATAATCGTGGATGGCGGTCTCGACCTGGGCGGCGAGCTCGCGGGTGGGTTCGAGCACGAGCGTCCGCAGCGCGCCGTGCTGGCCGAGGCGTGAGAGAATCGGCAGCGCGAATGCGGCGGTCTTGCCGGTGCCCGTCTGGGCGGAGCCGATGAGGTCGCGCCCCGACATCACGAGCGGGATGGCGCGAAGCTGGATCGGAGTGGGGTCGGTGTAACCCGCGGCGCGGACGCCTTCGAGCACTTTGGGGGAAAGGCCGAGTTTAGAGAATGGCATGAAGTTTTCTCAGGCGGCTGAAAAGAGGTCTGGTCTGCTGACTTTCAGTCTACGTCTTTCATTTCGTCCCGTAGAGCCGGTCGATGAAGCCGCTGCGGTCGATCTCCGCAAGCGTGGTTGAGTCGATGAACTCAGCCGGCTTGTGCTGCGCGAAGCGCGGGTCGCGCTCCGCCAAATGGTTGACGACTGCCTGCACCGCGCTCTCGGATGCATAGGGCTTGGTAGGAACGTCGGAAGCATAGTTCCACGATTCCTCCAGCGCCTCGCGGTCGTTGGTGCCGAAGAATTTGGCGAGGATGCGGAAAGTCTCCTCCCTCCGCGTCTTGAAAAAGTGGATTCCCCGCACCATGGCGCGGACGACGCGCAGCGTCGTGTTGGGGTTGTCTTTCATGAACGATCTTCGGCTCGTCAAGCTGGAGCCCTGGTACTCGACCTGCAGCTCGGAGAGGTTTACGAGAAACTTCATGCCCGCCTTGCGGGCGAAGAGCGTGCTGGGCGGGGTGAGCATGGTGGCGCTGATCCTGCGCGACTCAAGGGCCGTCCACATCACCTCGTTACTTCCGACATAGAGAAATTTGACGTCCTTGTCTGGATCCAATCCCAGATGGCGCAGGGCGAAGCGGGCATTCTTTTCATAGGCGTCGCCCGGGCGCTGAAGGCCGATAATCTTCCCGCGCAGGTCATTGGCCGTGGAGATTTCCGGCCGGGAGACCATGTACATGGAGGCGTAGCGGGTGAAGCCTGTCAGAATGATTAAGTCACGATACTGGACGGCGGCAGGGAGGAGAAGAAAGGCCGACATGATCGAGAATTCCACGTCGCCTGAGACGAGTGTCATCGGCGCGACGTTCCCGGCCGTCCTGACGACCTCGACCTGAATTCCTTCCTCGCGGAAAAAGCCGGCCTCTTTGGTCAAGTAAGGGATCGAGTGCACCACGGCGCGCGCCGCGTAACCGATGCGTATGCGCTCCTTCTCGGGCTTTCCTTGGGCGATGGAGAGCGAACTAATATCGAGCAGCAGCAGAATGGAAATTCCGCAGATCGCGGTTTTGAGCTTCACAGAGCGACTCCTATAGTGCTCGCTTCGTTCTGTCAAGGGAAGAGGCTGGAGTGACGGGTTATTTTCCAGAGATCCTTCACTTCGTTCAGGATGACAAGTCCCTCTGATGTCATTCTGAGCGCAGCGAAGAATCTCCATCAACGTAGTGCATGAGCTTGCAAGACTGAAAATGACCCACTAAAAGCCGGGACTGGGGTTTCAGCTCTCGCCCAACTCACGTTGAGCATAGACTCCAGGTTCCAGCTCGGTTTGAGTCACGTGGCGGGCAATTTCATCGTTGAGCTGTTTCAGCCGCAGGCTGATCTCAACGGGATAAACTTGAGGATCGCGAATCGCCTTGGTCTTTTCATCGAGCAGTGCGAATTCCGCGAGAAAACGCTCCCGGATCTCTTTCAGCGATGGATACGCGCCCTGAGTCTTGCCCTTTTCCATCACCTTCTGCAGCAGCGCTTCGCCGCCGTCAACAACTTCGCCGCGCAGGGCGATCACGTCTTTTTTCAGCCGGCGCTTGCCGTCAACGAGGCGGAAGAGCTGCTTCTTCCCAGGCCAGTACGCTTTGCCCGAGCTGAGTTTTAAGACCGGCCGGCCATTCTGCTGTACCAACTTGTAAGCCATGTCCAACCAGGGCGCGTCGCCGGAGACGCCCATTCTGGTCCCGACGCCATAGCTATCGTAGGGGACGTTGGCCTCTGCGAAGTCTGCCAGATCGTATTCGTCCAGGCCGCCGCTGCCGACGATCTTGACGTCGCGTAGGCCAGCGTCGTCGAAAATGCGCCGGACCTCACGCGCCAAGGCGGCGAGGTCGCCGCTGTCGATGCGCACGCCCCGCAGCCGCTGGCCGCGCGCGGCCATCTCGCGCGCCACCTCGACCGCTTTGCGGGCTCCCGCTAGCGGGTCGTAGGTGTCGATCAGCAGGATCGAGTTGTCCGGGAAGCTCGACACGAAGGCGCGGAAGGCGTCGCTCTCGCGCTCGAAGCTCGAGACGAAAGAGTGGGCCATCGTTCCGACCACCGGGATGCCGTATCTCTGGCCCGCGAGCAGGTTACTGGTGCCGGCACAGCCGGCGAGATAGCTGGAGCGGGCGACTTTGATGCCTGCGTCGATTCCGTGAGTGCGGCGCAAGGAAAAATCCACGACTGTCCGGCCGCGAGCGGCATGAACGCAGCGGGCTGCCTTGCTGGCGATCAGCGATTGCAGGTTGATCTGGTTGATGACGAAGGTCTCCACAAGCTGGGCCTCGATCATGGGGGCGGTGATCTCGAGGATCGGCTCATCCTTGAAAAACAGACGGCCCTCGGGAACGGCCCAGACCTCTCCGGTGAATCGGAGAGCTTTCAGATAGTCCAAAAAGTCGGCCGCGAACATGTCGGTGGAATGGAGATAGTCGATCGCCTCGCGGTTGAAGGAGAGGCCTGCGAGAAAATCGAACACGTCCTTTAGTCCCGCGGCGACGAAGTAGCCCCGGTTGGGAGGGTAGGCGCGGACGAACAGGCTGAAGGTCGCGGGCTCGAATTTGCCGCTCTGGAAGTAACTCTGGGCCATCGTGAGCTGGTAAAGGTCCGTCAGCAGGGCAAGGTTGGTGCAATTCTCCACGGCGGCTCCTCAGGAATGCGACCCAAAAACAGTTTAGTGTATAATTCACACTAAGTAAAGAGTAATCTTCACGCGCGGTGGAGCGCCAGCGACGCTCATCCACGGCCAGGCGCTGTTGCTTTCTCAGGTCTCTTTTGCTATTTGCTTTAATCAAGCGATCCGAAGCACACGAGAAGAGGAGGCGCCGGCGATGTTTAAGGATAAGGTCGAGCTCAGAGACTTCGAGAAGATGGACCCCGAATATCAAGATCTGTTGCGCCGCGTTTTGGCCATTCAGGCGGATTGCGAGATCGGCGGTCCGAACCTCTACGTCAAGGATATTCTGCCGAACGCGCCTACTAAGTTAGATCAGCTGATCGTCGCTCGGACGGCGGCTGAAGAGATGGATCACTATCGAAAAATGGCCCGCTTGGCGGGGGATATGGGCGTTGACGTCTCGTATGTGCTTAGTCGGCCCAATCAGGAACGATATGTCGAAGCGTTTCGTGGAAAGATTACGACCTGGGAGGATTTCGCGGTGTTCGGATTTCTCATCGATCGCGTAGGTCGTTTTCAGCTTGAGGAGTTCATTGACTGCACGTATCTGCCACTTGCCCGTGTAGTCGAGGATCCCGATATTATTCGAGAGGAAGAAGGGCACGTCGACTTCGGCACCAACCTGGCGGCCGAATTTGCCGCGAAAGGCGGAGAGTACAAAGAACGGATTCAAAGGGCGGTAAACTACTGGTACGTCAAAGGCCTCGACATGTTCGGCAATTCCGTATCCAGGCGATCCGAGCGCTATATGTACTGGGGCTTGAAACGACGGCTCAACGCGGTGGCGCGCCAGCAATATAAGGACGAGATCGACGCCCTGATTCTGAAAATGGGTCTCCAGATCCCGGATCCCAACAAAGGGCGGCTCTATACATAGCCCAGAGGAACACTATGCAAGCAGCAGCCAATACCGAAGCCCTTGATGAACACATGAAAGATGTGATCGTGGCCGTGAAGCGGGCGGTAAGCTCGGCCATTCCACATATCAAAGACGACCCCAAGATTGTGGACAAGGCGATTGACGACTGTAAAGAAATTTTGGACCTGGTGATGGAAGGCAACGTTTCGGAGTGGCTTTCGTAAGCCACCAGCCCGTCGCAGTCCAGCCGGTCCGCAAGCCAACCGTTGACGCAAGGCGCCTTGATCTTAAAGGCGCCTTTGTTGTATCCGTAACCGGCTAGTCTCAATTCAAGGGAGAACGAAACATTGAACGTCATCGTCTGCGCCAAGGTCATTCCCGCCAGCTCGGTTACCATTGAAATCGATCCCGCCACCAAATGCATGGTGCGCAAAGGCGTCCCGCATGAGCTGGATCCGGCCGCGGCGAGCGCTCTAGAAGAGGGGCTTCGCTTGGTCGAAAAACACGGCGGCGCAGTGACGGTGCTCACCATGGGCATCGGCGACGCAACCGTGGGGATTCGGAACGCACTGGCGATGGGAGCGACCTCTGCGATTCATCTGTTCGATGACGCTTTGGCCGGCTCCGACACTTTAGGCACGGCGAAGGCATTGGCAGCCGCCATCAAGAAGGAGCCCTTCGACCTGGTCATCTGCGCCTCCGAGGCGAGCGACAGCTACTCCGGCGTCGTAGCTGGCCAGATCGCGCAGCTGCTGGGGATTGTGCCGCTCACCTTCGCCAAAGAGATCGCGGTCGACGGGAAAAAAATCAACATCAAGCGGCAAAGTGAAACCGGCTATGACGTGGTCGAGGCGGAACTGCCCGCGCTGGTCAGCGTCACCAGCGGCATCAATGAGCCGCGATATCCCCAGCTCAAGGGGATCATGGCGGCAAAGAAGAAGGAGATCAAGAAATACACGGCCGCGGATTTGGGTCTCGGGCCGGACCAGGTCGGCGCCTCCGGCGCGCGGGAAAAGGTATTGACGGTTGGGCGGCCTCCGGCCCGTCAAGCGGGTAAAAAAATCACGGACGAGGGAGATGGCGGGAAGCAGATTGCCAATTTTCTCGCCGAGCTAAAAATAATCTAGTTTTGAATTTTGAATGATGAATTTTGAATTGAAGATTTTAACTCAACATTCAAAACTCAAAATTCAAAATTAGTTTTTATGGCTGCTTTGATTTGGATCTACGGGGAGGTGGTCGATGAAAAGATCACGCCCACCACGCTCGAAATGCTGACGAAGGCTTCGGAAGTAGGGACGGCGGAGGCCATTTTGCTTGGACCGGCTCCGGAAGATGCCGTTTCAACTCTCGCCCAATACGGCGCGAGCAAGGTCCATCGCTCAGCGGACCCGCTGTTTCGCGACTATCTGACCCTTCCCGCTCTGGATGTTGTTGCCGGATTGATCCAGCAGCATAGTCCGGCAGTGATGCTCTTTGCTTCGAGCTATGCGGGCCGCGACTTGGCGGCCGGCCTGAGCGCGAGGCTCGATTGCGGCGCTATCTTGGACGTCGGCGACTTTGTTTTGAAAGGCGGCTCTGTCGAAGCCACGATCCCGGCGCTTGGAGGAAGCTATCAGAACACCAGCACGTTGGTCAGTTCCGGAACAAAGATATTGCTCGTTCGGCCAAAGTCGTTCGAGCCAAAGCCGCGTCCACAAACAGCCGCCGTTGAAGAGATCCCTTTGCCTTCTGATCCGGCTATCCGCAAGGCCCATCTGGCCGATCGCGTAACTGTTAAGCCGGAAGGTCCCCAACTCGAAGGCGCCAACGTGGTTGTCTCCGGCGGACGAGGTCTCAAATCGGCGGAGCATTTCGAGATGCTGCGGCAACTGGCGGAGCTCCTCGGCGGCGCGATCGGCGCGACGCGGGCGGCAGTGGATGCGGGCTGGGTGCCCTATGCCATGCAGGTCGGCCAGAC
>JAHFAP010000326.1 GCA_023250495.1 Deltaproteobacteria bacterium
GCTGGGGCTTTCCGCTGCGCAGCATCTTTTTCAGTCGGCGCGAATAGAGATCGCGCTTCAAGCGGCTCACGCGATCGATGATCAGCTTGCCGTCGAGGTGGTCGATCTCGTGCTGGAGAGCCACGGCGAGCAGCCCTTCCGCCTCGATCACAAGCTCCTTTTCGTTCTCATCCAGAGCTACGACCTTTACGCTTGCGGCTCTTTTGATCTCGACAGTGAAGTCGACCACACTGAGACATCCCTCTTCCCAGACCACCTCGCCCTCGGCCTGGCGAATCTCCGGGTTAATCAGCTTGAGAAGATTTTTGCCCGGGTTTTCGTAATCCACGTCCGCGACAATGATGCGCTGCAGCGCGCCCACTTGCGGCGCCGCCAATCCGACCCCCGGGGCTGCGTGCATGGTCTCTACCAGGTCTCGGATTAGCCGGACCGTTTCTCCGGTGATCGCCTCTACCGGAAGCGAGACTTTTTTAAGTATGGGATCGGGATATTTGAGAATTTGTAAAACAGCCATGGCTTAGTTGATTTCATAACATATTGTAAGGATCTACATCAATGTGAAGGCGCATACGGCTTGACCGCGGCACAACGGTCCGCGCTTGGCCGGCGAGCCCCAGAAGCGAGGGGCTTCTCTTTCCTTTGAGCAGGATCTGCCAGCGGTAGCGACCGCGCAGCTTGGCGATCGGCGCAGGGGCCGGACCCAAGACCTCAATGTCCGGGTAGCTTGCCGGCTGTCGCTGGCACTGCGCACGGAGCCAGTCCCCCAGGATTTTTGCCTTGGTCTCGACCTCCTGGGCTCTCGCCCCTTCTAAACGGAGATGGACGAGGCGGCTGAACGGGGGATAATTTAAGGCGCGACGAAAATCCAACTCGGCGGCGAAAAAGCCCTTGTAGTCATGGCTCTGGACATGTTGAAGGACATAATGGTCCGGCGCATAGGTCTGAATGATCACCCGGCCCGGTTCCTGTCCCCTTCCGGCCCTGCCGGCCACTTGGCTGAGCAGCTGGAAGGTCCGCTCTGCCGCTCGGAAGTCCGGGAGGTTTAGGGAAAGATCCGCGAGCAGCGCGCCCACGAGCGTCACGCCTGACACGTCATGCCCCTTCGTGATCATCTGCGTCCCCAGCAGGACGTCGATCTCTCCCTTTTCCCACTGGCGAATTAAACGTTCCTGAGAACCTCTTTTACCGGTGGTGTCTCGATCCATGCGCGCAATTCTTGCATCGGGCAGCAGTTGGCAGAGTTCCTGCTCCACCTGTTCAGTGCCGGAGCCGATTGGTGAAACGGTAAGATGGCCGCAACCCGGGCAAAGGTCGCGCGCGGGCCTGCGCGAGCCGCAATGATGGCATAGAACGCTCTGCTGTTTTCGGTGGAAGGTCATGGCAACGCTGCAATGAGCGCAGCGCAGCACAAAGCCACACAAACGGCACTGGAGGAAATTGGCGAAGCCGCGTCGGTTCAGGAAAATCAGGCTCTGCTGGCGGCGGGCGTAGTTTTGCACCAAGGCTTCTCGGAGGAGCGGAGAGAAGAGGTGTGGGGTTGGCAGTGACCGGAGATCCACGGTCACGACTTCGGGCAACGACTTACGCTCAACGCGTTGAGTCAACTCCAAAAGGCGGTAGCGGCCGGCGCGGCAGTTTTCAAAGCTCTCGACCGCCGGCGTGGCCGAGCCCAAGACAACAGGACAGTCCAGCAGCTTGGCGCGCACCACGGCTAAGTCCCTGGCGTTGTAGCGCAAGCCCTCTTCCTGTTTGTAAGAGGGGTCATGTTCTTCATCGACAACGATGAGCCCGAGATCGGGCACCGGCGCGAAGATGGCAGAACGGGCGCCGACCACGACGTCGACGTTGCCTCTGAGGATGTGCCACCATTGAACCCAGCGCTCCGATGGAGTTAGGGCGCTATGGAGCACTCCAACCCGGCCTGGAAATCGCTCATGCAGTCGATCCAGCAACTGAGGAGTCAGAGAAATCTCCGGGACTAGGATGAGACTGCGCCTCTGGGCTCTTCGCGCCAACTCCATCGCTCGGAGATAGACTTCAGTCTTGCCACTTCCGGTGACCCCGTAGAGTAGAAGGGCTTCAAATCCTCCTCTCTGAAGCCTTTCCCCGACGACACCTAACGCTGCCTGCTGCTCTGAGGTGAGGGAAAAGTGCAGGGCGTCCGGTGACGGGACCGACTCGCGAGGTGATGAGTTCAATGTTGCGGTTTTTGACCGCCGTATCGGTCGCTCACGGACCTCCACTGCCCCCATCGCTGCCAATCCCTCCAGGGCACCGTAGAATCCCCCGCCGGCAAATTTTCGCGCCAACACCTTCACTGTCACGGACCCCCTCCTTCTACGCACCTCTGCGAGAACTTTTTGCTGTAGAGCTGCGGCCACAGGGAACTCTCCCGGCCTGGCAACGATGGTCCTGTGGCTTTCGCTTCTTAGACTTGCCGGGAGGACAGTCGCCAGAACTTCTCCGATCGGGCTTAGGTAATATTGGGCAATCCATTGGCTGAGCCGGAGCATGGAGGCGTCCAAGACCGGCTGCTCATCCAGAATCTCCAGGATCTCTTTGACTTGTTTCACGTGAGTTTCAGAACGAAAGTCCACCACGATCCCTGTGACTTTCCGTCTTCCCATGGAAACCACAACTCTCATGCCGATCTTTAGACCGTCGCGGATAC
>JAHFAP010000150.1 GCA_023250495.1 Deltaproteobacteria bacterium
TGATTTTTTGTTGAAGGGGGATGTCTTTACCAAGGATGTGATAGAGACGTGGCTCAGGTACAAGCGCACCAAGGAGTTAGATGCCATCCGTCTCAGACCCCATCCCTATGAGTTCGCGCTCTACTTCGATATCTAGCCTTGCGGACGACGGGGGACGCTGAAATTTTGGCTCAGGTGTTGGAAGCGAAGAAAGACAATCACATAAGGCATGAAGCGGAGAGTCTTAGTTATCGACGACCATCTTCCTTCCAGGAGCTTTCTGATCAAGACTTTGAGCGAGAAAGGCTTTGAGGTCGCCGGCGAGGGAACGAAAGGGTCGAAGGCGTTGGAGCTTTCCATAAAAACCGCGCCGGATGTCGTTCTCATGGCTGTAGGCCTGCCGGATATGGACGGGGTTAGCGCCGCCAGTAAGATCATGGAGGAAAACCCAACCCCCATCGTCCTGCTCACAAGTCATTACGACCCGGAGACCATCGAGCGGACCAAAAGCGCGGGCGTGATGGCTTACCTTGTGAAGCCCTTGAGGGAAGAGGAGCTGCTTCCCGCCGTGGAGCTCGCCATCTCGCGCTTCGAGGAATTCAGCTCTCTGAGAAAAGAAAATGAGGACCTCAAGAAGACCCTGGAGGCGCGCAAGGCGATCGAACGGGCGAAGGGGGTCTTAATGAAAAAGCAGGGTCTCTCTGAGGCCGAGGCTTTTTCGTTGATTCAGAAAAAGAGCATGGATCTGCGCAAGCCGATGGTCGAGATCGCTCGGGCGATCGTTCTGACGGAGGAGATAACGAGGGAAAAATCGAGCTAGAAAAATACACGGATTAATTTCTGTTCGTAAAGAACTCCGACGGCAGCGCTGCTGTCGGACGAGGAACGCAAGGGCGCCGATCGGATAGGTGCCTTTTTTGTTTTCAGGAGAAGAAGAGATGCCTGGTTTGTAGGCGCGCTGATCAATGATTGGTCACTTGGAAGATTTAGATTCGAAAAAAACTTAGATAATCGTTGGGATCCGATGTTGGCCCGGGAATTGCGTTGATAAACCAGCGAAGCGTGGCGGCCTTTGAAGAAGGGCAACAGCGCTTGCTGGGAGACAGTGCAGTGCTTTTGATCGGGAGGAGATGACGAAAGCCTAACGGAAAAAAGAATTCAGGAGGTCCTCTGATCGCAGTGTGGTGACCGAGGACCGGGCAAGGGCGCCGGGCTTAGAGGGTTTTGGCGCCTTTTGTTTTTCAGGGGGTGGCATCATGGCACAAAGATGTTTGAGCGAGCTGTTCCTGGCGGGAAGAGTGTTCGAAAATATCATTTTCATCGCGGAGGTCTTCGCCGATCGGGAGGACGAAGAGATACCGGACGTTCCCATGCTTGAGCTTGCGAAGTCGTTTGAGCTCAAAAAACTCAAGCGGGAGAACAGAGCCTAAAGCGGTGCGAGAGATGGTTCCGGAATGCGTTATCGGATTACCGAAGTCAGCGGCTGGTTCATCGTGAGCGTATCGGGGAAAGCAGAGAACAACGAGCCGTTGAAAGTGAAATATCTTTTCAAGCGGTGGCTGGCTGAAAAAGGGATGCGCGTTATCGTCAATCTACAAGAGATCGAAGAGCTCGGAGTATGGGAAATGGGACTTCTCACGTCCTTTAAAAAGGAGATGGACCAGCGGGCTGGAACGTTGAGGATCTGCCATATCGATCCATCGCTAAAAGGTTATTTTCAAAAGGACCGTTTCACCGAGCAGTTTGAGATCTATTTGGATCTCGAAAGCGCCATGGAAGGAAGAAAGGTTGAACCACATGAATGGTAATGAGCGGGTGACTGAACTTCAACCCGGCATCTTTCAGGTGCGCGGCCTTGCCGGAAGCAGCCACAGCTACGTCATCAAAGGCGCTTATCTGAATGTTCTCATCGACTCCGGCGCTGATCACAATTTCCCGGTGCTGGAGCGCGGCTTGTCCGAGATCGGGCTCCGCGTCAGGGACATCGAGCTGGTGATCAACACCCACGAGCATTGCGATCACATCGGCGCCAACCGGTATTTCCAGGAACATGCATTGATCGCCGCGTACCGTTTGGCGGCGTCCAAGATGATCCTGGGAGACTACTACGTCACGATGTACAAGGGGAACGACCTGAACGAAATCCCGCTAAGGGTTCATCTATGGCTGGAGAACATGACGCGGTTGGATCTCGGCAACTATAGCTTGCGTATCTTTCACACGCCGGGTCACACATCGGGGTGCATTTCCATTTACGAGGCGACTCGTGGGTTACTCTTCTCGGCCGATACGATCTTCGCGGGCGGAACGCTGTCGTATATCGCGGAGTCCGGAAGCGTGGGGGACTATATCGACTCGCTCCGGCGGCTGCGCTGCTTCGGGCTGGAGGCCCTCTACCCCGGTCACGGACGGATCTCTATGACGCCGGCAGAGGATATCGACCGGGCGATCGAGAATGCCAAAATTCTTTTGGAGGGAAGAAGCGAGGACAGGGAGAAAATTTTCTTTTACAAGCAACAGGAGAGGTCGAGTTCCGATGCGGCGGTAGAAGGATCCTAACGATCTCCTCCCTTCCCTCGCCTCCTTTGGAAGGGGATGGAGCCGGGGGGCCTGACCCGCGTGGACCGCCGAGGTCAGCCCCCCACCACTAAAATAGAACGGTCTACGTTGCAGCGTTGCAGCTAAGGACAAGGCAAAGGCGCCCGCTCGAGGAGAGTCAGGTGCCTTTTGTTTTTGAAAGAGACTGAATGAACAAGATCGAAGAGTACAAGAGAGAAAAAGACGGCCTCGATATTCTTCGAGACGTTCCGCGCTATGCCCAAGAGGGATGGGAAGCGATCACTGAAGGGGATCGGGAGAGACTTAAATGGGCGGGAGTCTTTTTCCGCCGCCAGACCCCGGGCCATTTTATGATGCGCCTCCGCATCCCAAACGGCTTCAGCAATGCGGCGCAGATCCGCACCATTGCCGAGATCAGCAAAGAGTTCGGCAAGGGCTTCGCCGACATCACCACGAGGCAGCAGATTCAGCTTCGCTGGTTCGGAATCGAGGATGTGCCGGAGATTTGGGATCGCCTGAAGAACGTGGGCCTTGTCTCGCTGCAAACCGGCATGGACAACATCCGCAACGTCGTCGGCTGTCCCGTCGCCGGACTCACTCCCAACGAGCTTTTCGATGCCTCGCCGGTCGCGCGCGAGTTCACCCAAATGTTCGTGGGCAGCAAGGCCTACACAAACCTGCCGCGGAAATTCAACGTGACGATCACCGGCTGCAAAGAAAACTGCACACACGCCGAGTCGCAGGACATCGCGCTGACGCCCGCGACGGAAGAGATCGACGGCGAGGAAGTCAAAGGCTTCAACGTCGCCGTGGGCGGCAAGATGGGCTCCGGGGGATACCGGATCGCCTCACCGTTGGATCTGTTCGTGCGCCCGGAAGAGGCGGCGGAGATTTGCAGCCACATCGTCTTGCTCTTCCGCGATCATGGCCTTCGCGAATCGCGCACAAAAGCCCGTCTGGCGTTCCTTGTCGATGCTTGGGGCGCGGAGAAGTTTCGCCGGGAGTTGGAGCGCCGCGCTGACCGTCCGCTGCCGCAGGCAGGAAAAGATGAGAGACTCAAAAAATATACAGATCACATCGGCATCTTGCGCCAAAAACAAACGAGACTGAACTACGTGGGTCTGGCGGTTCCCGTGGGACGGATCACCACGGAGCAGCTTTTTGAAATCGCCCGCTTGTCGGAGCTTTACGGAAGTGGAGAGGTAAGAATTACCACCGGTCAGAACCTGATCATCCCTAGCGTCCCCGATCACAAGATCGGAGCTCTCACAGAAGAGCCGCTTCTCAAGGAGCTTCGCTACGATCCCTCCGAGGTGGTGCGAGGTCTGGTGAGCTGCACGGGCATCGACTACTGCCACTTTGCGCTGATCGAGACCAAGGAGTTGGCGCTCAAGACCTCTCGTTATCTGGAAGAAAAACTGGGGAACACGAAGCCAATCAGAATTCACTGGTCCGGATGTCCGGCAGGCTGTGGCAATCATGCGGCGGCGGATATCGGTCTTTTAGGGAAAAACATCAGGGTTAATGGAGAGGTGATCGATGCCGTGGATGTTTTTGTCGGCGGGAGATCCGGGCCGGACGCTCAGCAGGGGAAAAAACTCTTAGAGGACGTTCCCTGTGATGTGCTGCCTCAGGTTTTAGAGCGGTTGGTTCCGTATCTTTCCCGCACAGAGGTAAGAAGAGACAAAGCAGAGGGAAAGGAAAGGATCGAGGATGAAGCTGAAAGGGTTCTTTAAGGTGGGCCACCCCGGCACGCTGTTCAGTGCTTTTCTCTATTTCGACGTGAGCTTCATGGTCTGGATGATGATCGGCGCCCTTGGGGTTTACATTGCCCAGGATTTTTCATTGTCGCCCACGCAAAAAGGATTCATGGTCTCTGTTCCGATCCTGGCAGGCTCTCTGCTCCGCATTCCACTAGGGATGGCCTCTGATTATTACGGACCAAAGAAGACAGGGACAGTGGGCCTCATCCTTAGTTTGGCCCCTCTGCTGGCAGGCTGGTTGGGAGGAAGGAGTTTGGAGGAACTATTTCTTGTAGGTTTAATGCTGGGGATTGCTGGGGCCAGTTTTGCCGTCGCCCTTCCGATGGCCAGTCAATGGTATCCGCGACAGTATCAAGGCCTGGCGATGGGAATCGCCGGCGCAGGTAACAGTGGGACGGTGTTGGCCTCCTTTTTTGCTCCTCGTCTGGCCGAGCATGTTGGATGGCATGGAGTCTTCGGCCTGGCTATCGTGCCGGTGCTTCTTACCCTCGCTCTGTTTTGCCTATTAGCTAAGGAAAATCCTGAGAAGCCTTCTAGGCAGCGACCGGTGGAATACTTAAGAGTACTCAGAGAGCCCGATCTCTGGTGGTTCAACCTTTTCTATATGGTGACCTTCGGCGGCTTCGTTGGCCTGGCAAGTTTCCTGCCCATCTTCTTCCATGATCAATATGGCGTGAGCCGCATCATGGCAGGGAACCTGACAGCACTTGCTGTCTTTGCCGGAAGCTTTCTACGTCCCCTTGGAGGTTTTCTAGCCGACCGATTCGGGGGCATTCGCTCACTCCTTGCGCTCTACGGGATCGTCGCAAGCCTCACCTTCGTTGTGGGACATCTTCCACCGGTGTCTCTGGCAACTCTCTCGCTCTTTCTCGGTATGGGCGCGTTGGGGATGGGAAACGGCGCCGTGTTCCAGCTTGTGCCACAGCGTTTTCACAGGGAGATCGGGGTCACGACAGGGATCGTGGGATCTGCCGGTGGATTCGGCGGTTTTCTGCTGCCCTCTCTTTTTGGGATTTTGAAGGATTCCACCGGCTCCTATGGTGCCGGTTTTCTAATCTTCAGCTTGGTTGCTTTTTGCTGTGTTGGGCTTCTTGTCAATGTCCAGAGAGGTTGGCGACGGCAATGGGCCCGAGAAGAGACAGAGGTTTCGTTTTAGGGGAGAAAAATAGTGGAAAGAAGTCTGAACGGTGAGGTAGATCAGTGGGTCAAATCCTACTGCCCTTACTGCGGCGTTGGCTGTGGTCTCCTTGCTGGAATGAAGAACGGGTCAGTGGCGAAGATCAAAGGCGATCCTAACCACCCGTCCAGTCTGGGCGACATCTGCGCTAAAGCAGTCTATCTTCCGGAAACTCTCAAAACCCCTGACCGCCTTCTTTACCCGCAGATGCGTCGCTGTCAGGATGGACCTTTTACCCGCGTCTCTTGGGAAGCAGCCCTAAGGAGCATTGCTAAGAAATTTCGCGAAATCACACAGGAGCACGGTCCTGAGGCGATTGCCTTTTATGGATCAGGCCAACTGACCACAGAGGAGTATTACGTCGGTAATAAACTGGCCAAGGGATTTCTCCAAACCAACAACTTCGATACCAACTCCCGCCTCTGCATGGCCTCAGCCGTAGCAGGCTACCAGAGCTCGCTTGGTTCCGATGGCCCTCCGGCCTCTTACGCCGATATTGAGGTGGCCGACTGCTTCTTCCTCATCGGGACCAACACTGCGGATTGTCACCCCGTTACCTTTAAGCGGATCAAGCGCAGGAAGATGAGTGATCCGGAACGGGTTACGATCATCGTCGTGGATCCGCGCCGGACTGAGACCGCAGATTTTGCTGATCTCCACCTCCCCATTCGGCCAGGGACTGACATCGCCCTGCTCAATAGTATGCTCCATGTGCTGATCAGGGAAGGGATGGTGGATCAGGACTTTATTGCTGAACACACCCGGGACTTTGAGAAAGTCCAAGCTGTTGTCGAGCAGTATTCCCCCCAAGCGGCGGCGAATATCTGTGGCATTGATGCTCCGTCTATCGTTGAAGCTGCGTTGGTCTTTGGACAGGCCAAAGCGGCCCTCACGCTCTGGAGTATGGGGGTGAACCAAAGCACAGTAGGGGTACACAAAAATAACGCCATCCATAATCTCCATCTCGCCACAGGAAAAATCGGAAAACCCGGGTGTGGCCCATTTTCCCTAACCGGCCAGCCCAACGCCATGGGGGGAAGAGAGGTGGGAGGTATGGCGCACCTTCTCCCGGGTTACAGGAACATCACAGATCCTGTCCACCGGGGGGAAGTTGCTCGCTTCTGGGGAATCCCCCCCGAGCAGATATCACCCAAACCAGGTCTCTCTGCCCTGGATCTCTTTGAGGCGGTAAGTCGGGGGGAGGTGAGGGCGATCTGGATCATCTGCACTAATCCTGCGGTCTCCGCTCCTGACACCGACTTTATCGAGAAGGCCTTGAGACGGGCGGAACTGGTAGTGGTGCAGGATGCCTACCATCCGACCGGCACGACCCAATTTGCTCATATCCTTCTTCCCGCGGCCCAGTGGTCGGAGAAGGAGGGGGTGATGACCAACTCAGAGAGGCGAATCACCTACATGCCAAAGCTTACAGAGTCTCCAGGAGAGGCGCTGCCGGATTGGAAGATCGTTACCCTCTTTGCCCGAGAGATGGGGTTCGACAAGGCTTTTCCCTACGAGTCTGCTGAAGAGATCTTTACTGAGTTTGCGCAACTCACAAAAGGAACCCCGTGTGACTACTCTGGCGCAAGTTATGAAAGGCTGAAAAAAGAAGGACCTCTCCAATGGCCATGTCCGGCTCCTGATCATCCAGGCACGGCGAGACTTTATAGCGATGCTTGCTTCCCAACCCCCGATGGCCGGGCCAACTTCATTCCGGTGGACCATCAAGAGCCCATTGAGGCGCCTGATAAATACTATCCTCTTGTCCTTACCACGGGCCGGGTGAAGAACCAGTGGCACACGATGACGCGCACCGGAAAGGTAGAGAGCCTTATCAAGAGTTGCCGCGAGCCTTTCTTGGAGATGAATCCCGTAGATGCAAGGAGGTGGAAAATTCGCGATGCGGATTTCGCCGAGGTGATCTCTCGACGCGGCAAAGCGATGGTCCAGGTCCGGGTTACTGAGGAAATTAAGCCTGGGAGCTGTTTCATGCCCTTCCACTGGAGCAGGCAACATGGTTTCTATAAGGCGGCCAACAATCTCACAATCACCGCAAGAGATCCTGTCTCGCGCCAGCCAGAGCTGAAGGCCTGCGCGGTGAGGGTAAGAAGGGTGTTAGATTTTCCTCAGGG
>JAHFAP010000151.1 GCA_023250495.1 Deltaproteobacteria bacterium
GGCTCTCGCCGGTCGTCGAGCCGATCGCGGGGTTCTTCAACGCGCTGTCGGGAATCGCGTGGCTGCCGCTTGCCGTGACCTGGTTCGGGCTCGGCTGGGTGAGCGTGACCTTCATCATGTTTAACACGATCTTCTTCCTGGTCTTCTACAACACCCTCGTCGGGGTCCGGACCGTCCCGCGGATCTTCGAGCACGCGGTGCGCACGCTGGGCGGCTCGCGGCGTCACATCATCTTTCAGGTGTTGATTCCTGGGGCGATGCCGAATATCGTGACCGGGATTCGCATGAGCATCGGGTTCGGCTGGCGCGCTCTGATCGCCGCGGAGATGATCGCCACCAGCACCGGCCTTGGGTTTCTTATCTACAATGCGAGCAACTTTCACCAGACCGACACGATTCTCGTGGGAATTGTAACGATCGGAATCTTGTGGCTTCTCACTGACCGGCTGGTACTCCAGCCGCTCGAGCGGCGGACCGTGGAGCGCTGGGGGTTAGTCTCCTCAGGCCCATGAACGATTCAGCCATGTCCCTGCTCGCAGTCTTAAGGCACCGGTCGGTGGCGTTCCTCCTTGTCGTGTTAGTCGCGTGGGGCGGATGGGAACTCTTTCTCGCTATGACCGCACCCGGACGCGTCGCCCCGGCGCTCCAGAGCGCGCTGCACGAGCGGGCGCCCGTAGCTGTCGCCATTACGCTTGGCTTCGCGCCTGAGAACTTCCATATCCGACTGTTTCAAAACTACGGCGTGGTGAGCGGAGTGCGAGGGACGACCGTGCTCGTCAATCGAGTCTCTCCGGATGATCTTCGGCGGATTGCCCGATATTATTGGGTACAGCGGATTACCCCGCAGGCTGAGAGCGTACGATGAGCTTTGTCGTAGCGGTCACCGATTACGTCTTTCCCTCCCTGGAGCCCGAGCAGCGGGTGCTGGCGCCTCTGGGGGCCGAGCTGCGCCCGGGGCAGTGCCGATCAGAAGAAGAGATTATCGAGCTGACCCGGGGTGCGGACGCCGTGCTGAACTGCTACGCGAAGATGACGGCGCGGGTCATTGAGAAGCTCAACCGCTGCAAGATCATCGCACGGTATGGTATCGGCGTTGACAACGTCGACCTTGTCGCGGCGACTGGCGCCGGCATTTTGGTCACCAACGTCCCGGACTACTGCGTCGATGAAGTCTCAGACCATGCGCTCGCGCTTCTCCTGGCGCTGGCACGCCAGATCGTTCTGGCCGACGGCGCGGTGAGGGAGGGACGATGGGACGTCGTCGCCCACGCGGGGATTCTCCGGCTGCGCGGACAGACGCTGGGCCTGCTTGGTTTCGGCAAGATCGCCAGAGTGCTCGCGTCAAAGGTCCAGCCTTTAGGAATAAAAGTGCTGGTGTACGATCCTTACGTGGACTCCGAGCTGATTGAGCGTCACGGAGCCGAAGCCGCCGATTTGGATAGACTGCTTGCCGAAGCTGATGTGATTTCCATTCACGTGCCGCTCTCTCTAGAGACCCGCAATCTCATCGGACAGCGGGAGCTGGCGCGCATGAAGCCGACTGCGTTCCTGATCAACACCTCGCGCGGCGGCATCGCAGACGAGCAGGCGCTCGCAGAGGCGCTGAAGGCCGGGCGGCTCGGCGGAGCCGCGCTCGATGTGCTCAACGCTGAGCCGCCGCCGCCGGATCACCCACTCCGGCAGGCGCCGAACGTGATCCTCACTCCGCACCTTGCCTTCTACTCTCGTGAGTCAGTCGTGGAGCTTCAGACCAAAGCCGCGGAAGAGGTGGCGCGCGCTCTCAAGGGCGAGCCGCCCCGGTCGCCGGTCAACCGCGAAGTTCTAGGCCGCTGAAAAGGCCGTTCATGCTTCGACTGCGCCCTGCGGGCTACGCTCAGCACGAACGGCAATGCTAGCAAATCAACAAGTTCCGTTCGCCCTGAGCGTAGCGAAGCGAAGTCGAAGGGCGCAAAAGCGAGTTTTTCACCACCCTGCCCGGGGCGCTGCACTCCGCCGATCTGCCGTCGCCCGCAGTGAGATTTCTGCTTAGAGAGCTTTTTTCTTGGCTTCCTCAAAGCGCTTCTCGGCTTCTTCGGCGCCTTCAGCCCGGTTGTAGTCCTGGTCTAAGTCGCCGTCTCCGGCGGGGCTCTTCACCGTGAAAAAAATCGCGGTGCCGCCGATGGCGCGGCTTCTATGGTTGGTAAAGCGGGGAATGTGGATCAAGTCTCCGCGTTCGCAGATGCGCTCTTCGTCGCCGAGGACGAAGTGAAGCTTGCCTTCAAGGACAAGAGTGAACTGTTCCTCGTTGGGGTGCATGTGTAGCGGGGGGCCTTCCTCGTCCGGCTTGGTCACGATTCCCGCCTTCATGAATTCGCCAACGGCGGTCTGCACGAACTGCTGTGGGTTTGCCGTGGCGGGGTTCTGTTGCATCTCCGCAATCTTGTAAAAAGGCATTTTTCTCCCTCCGGTCAGAATCGATTTTGAATGAGTTTAAATCTCCCATTACTCCAAGGCGGACGAAATGTCCAGCTATGTCTGGAACTTGACGTCTCCTCAATCTCGCTGTTAGACTCCTTCACACGGACCGAGTTCTTCCGAGAGGAGATATTTACCATGGCAGAGGCGCACATTCTGAAAATCGATTCGTTGCCGGTGTTCGACCGCGGCAACGGCATCCAAACGACCCCTCTCGTCACTAAAGAGATCGGCTCGAAGCACATGACGACCGGGTTGACGCGCTTTCCAGCCGGCGCGAAGGTTCCGCTGCACTCGCACAACTGCGATGAGCAGGTGACTATCCTAGAGGGTGAGGCCGAGGCGGAGATCGACGGCCGGCGCCATCGCCTCCATGCTTACGACACCACGCTCGTTCCGGCCGACAAGCCCCATCGGTTCGTCAACGTCGGGACGACGCCGCTGCTGATCCTGTGGATCTACGGGACCACCGAGGTGACCCGAACCTTTACCGAAACCGGCGAAACAGTCGCCCATCTTTCTGACCGCGATCTCGTCGGTTCTTTACCTCCAAAGGGGAAATAGCTATCAGCGCTCAGCTTTCAGCTTTCAGCTCGGATGTTCTTGCTGACTGCTGATCACTGACGGCTGAAGGCTTGTATTATGGCCCAAAGTCCATCGACGCACCGCCGACTCCAGTCAAGCGATCTCGAAGTGTTCGTCGCGCGCTCTCTCACAGCCGTCGGGTTGCCCGCGTCGGACGCCGAGCAGGCCGCGCGGCTGATGATTCTCGCTGATCTGCGCGGCGCCGACGGCCACGGCATCTTCCGCTTGCCTCAATACGTTCGCCGCATCAGAGCCGGCGGCATGAACGTAAGACCGAACATCCGAGTGGCGCGCGAGACAGAGGCGACGGCCCTGGTCGATGGCGACAACGGCATGGGGCACTTGGTGATGCGGTTTGCCGCCCAGGTTGCGATGGACAAGGCTGCGCACGCAGGCATCGGCTGGGTCGGCGTGCGGCAGGGCAACCACGCGGGGCCGGCAGCGCTCTACGCCATGATGCTGCTCGCGCGCGACATGATCGGGATCTACATGGCGGTCGGCAACGCCAACCACATGCCGCCGTGGGGCGGGGTCGAGCTGCTTCTCAGCACCAACCCGATCGCCGTCGCGATCCCCGCTCTTGAAGAGCGGCCGATCGTGCTCGATATGGCCACCAGCGTGGCCGCTTACGGCAAGGTGAAGACGAAAGCTCAACGCGGCGAGCAAATGCCCGAAGGCTGGATGATCGACGCGCTCGGCAGATCCTTAACGGACCCGAAGAGGGCTGAGGAAGGGTTCCTCCTCCCAATCGGAGGCTACAAGGGGTACGGCCTCGCGCTCGTCTTCGGTCTGCTTGCCGGCACGCTGAACGGCGCCGCGTTTGGCCGCGACGTGATCGATTTCAATAAAGACGACAAGACCCCGACGAACACGGGTCAAGTAATTCTGGCGCTCGACGTGGCGCGCTTCTCAACGGTTGAAACGTTTAAGCGCAGCGTTGATGCTGTCATTCGTGAGATGCGAAACTCGAGAAAGATGCACGGCGTCGAGCGGATCCGACTCCCGGGCGAGCAGAGCCACGCCACGTGGCTGGAGCGCAGCGCCGCCGGCATTCCAATGAACGACACGCTGTTTAAGGATCTGCAACGTTTAGCGTCTGACCTGGGAATTGAGGGACTTCCTTCATAGTCTGGAAAGCCCCCTATCCGCGCGACTTCCAGCTCTCCCCTGAGCGCTTCGGTCCTTCGTGTGCCTTACCTCGTCGGGATTGGATGCCGCAAGATCAGCCGACATTGAGCGCGCCGCCGCCGTCGACTAGAAGCGCCACGCCGGTGATGAAATTGGCCTCGTCGGAGGCGAGGAACAGTGCCGCATTGGCCACGTCCCAGGCGGTGCCCATCTTGCGGCGCAGCGGCACGCGGGCATCGCGCTCCGCCGCGACCTGGGCGCGGCTCTTGCCGCTCACCCGGGCGCGCGTGTCGACCGCCATCGGCGTGTCCATCAGACCGGGCAGGATCGCGTTGGCACGAATGCCATACTCGGCGTTCTGGATGGCCACCTGCTGGGTGAAGGCGATCATCGCCGCCTTCGTCGCCTTGTACGCTACAAGGGGATAGTTCTCCAATGCGGCAAGCGAGGAGATCATGATGATGGCGCCGGCGCGCTGCTGTCGCATGATCGGGATGACGTGCTTGCAGGCCATGATGGCGCCGCGCAGGTTGATGGCGCTGATGCGGTCGAAAGCCTCCTCGGTGAAGTCGAGCAGCGGCGCATCGCCGCCGGCGATGCTGACGCCGACATTGTAATGCAGAATGTCGATGCGGCCCCAGCGCTTGTGCGCGGCCGCTATGGCGGCGGCAAGCGTCGCTTCCTTAGTGACGTCGGCCTCGAAGGCGACGCCTTCGCCGCCCCCTTGCTTGACCATCGATACCGTCTCCTCGGCCGAGGAGAGGTCACGGTCGACAGCCATGACCTTCGCACCCTCCTGCGCGAATCGCAGCACCGTGGCACGGCCATTGCCCATCCCTTCGCCCGGGCCCTGCCCGGCACCGATGACAATCGCAGTCTTTCCTTCTAGACGCATGGCATCCTGCCGGAGAATCGGAATCCCTTGCTTAAGCGATTCCTACGCCATTCACAATTCAAGGCCTGTCCTGTTTTACTAGCCGAACTATCCTACGGCATTCAGGACCTTCTCGTTGACCTCGACTGGCTTGGAGTCGATAAGGATGAAAGCGATCACACAAGGCTTGGTTCCGCGGTTGACCCAATTGTGGATCGTTCCGCGCTGCACGAGCACGTCGCCCGCGTTCAGATGGACGACTGAGTCCTCGAGCTCCATGTCAATCTCACCCGACACGACGACGGCATAATCTATTGAATCCGTCCTGTGGTTCCGCGGCGCGACGCCGGGCGCGAACTCGACGATGCGAAAGACCGTTCCATTCTTCAATGTCGTGCCGACCTTCCTCAGTCCCTCGTCGGCGTCGCCTGTGTTGTTCACCGGAAAAGACTCCGTCGTCCAGACCACACGGGACGTCGCGCCCGGCCGGCTCGAGGCGATATTTTTAGAGACTTCGTCGATCTTCACGACCGCGCGCCCGTTTGCGTCATGTCCGGTGACTACCCGCCGTATCTGAACTGCCATTGTTTTCTACCTCCTTGACCTTGGCTCACATGTGTTTCGACTATCCGCGCGCCTTCTCCATGAACTGCGGCCGGAGCGCTTTGTTCCAGTCCGGGATGGCGCTGATCTTTTTTTCCTTCAATAACCCCTCCGCTATCTGCTGCAGGTAGGGGCGCACGTCGCCGGGAAAGCCGATGTCCACCTCGACGTTGGCCATGGCCTTGTTGAGCGTGGCGCGCGCCATCGTGTAGCCCCGAGAGGTGTAGTAGGCGTAGATCACGTCCGTTACCTTGCCGGGGCTCTGCTTGAAGTCTTTGCCCGCATCGAGCCACGCGCGCAGATACTCGACCACCACCTGCGGGTTCTTGTCGACGAACTCAGGCGTGGCGGCCATGAAGACCGGCATCGGGTCGTAATCGTACATGGTCACCACCGTGGTGGCGATCCCTTCGGCTTCGGCGATCGAGCAGTAAGGGTCTACGCTGACGAACGCGTCAATGGATTTGGCGGCCGCGGCGGCCACCATCTCGTTCACGTCCATCTTGATCTCCTGGTAGTCCTCCTTTTTCAGACCAGCCCGCGGCGCGATAATGTCCGTGAACGTGTTGCCAATGGAGGAGCCTACCTGGTTGCCGATCTTCAACCCCTTGAGGTCGGCAACCTTTGTGATCTTCAATTCCTTCCGCGCCATCACGCGCGAGGTCTTTCCCACCTTCTCGATCTGCGCGATGGCCACGAGCCCGCCCTTGTCGTGGCCGGTCACGAAGGACTGGCCGGCGTAGGTGCCGAGGTCCACCTGGCGCGCGACCATCTGCTGCATGGTGAGATTCCCCGAGGGGACGGCGAACTCCTCGAACTTGAGCCCGCGCTTCTCCAGGGCGCCCGAGCGGAGAAGATAGTAGGTCGGCATCCCCCAGATATTGGTCTGGTACCCTTGGCGGATGGTCGTGACCTGGGCCAGGACTGCTTCAGGACCTAAAACGCCTGCTGCCACGAGGCCGCTGCCGGAAAGGATCAGGAATTCACGCCGTGTCAACGCTCTCTGTTCCATTTGCTTACCCCCCTTTTCCATTTTGGATTTTGGATTTTGGACTAACTCGCTCATCATCTAAATGGATTCGTCAGCTTCCTCCTCTACAATGGCGAGTTTGGCAATGACATCGGCCGTAGATTTTCCACGACACGCCGCCCGGTAGTTAGCACCAATGGAAGTCGCAGACCGAAGCAACTGTCCTGAGATAACATCGGCAGCTCGGGCTTTTGGCAACGTTTCGACAAGTCGAATAACACCCAAGGCCAATTTCTTCGTCCAGTCCTTAAATGCTTTTTCATCCATCGATCTTTCTTCAATCCAAAATCTAAAATCGGCAATCGAAAATCTAAAATCACTTGATTACCTTATCCGCCCGCGCCAGCACTTCATGCGGAATTGTGACGCCAATCTGTTTCGCCGTCTTGAGGTTGATGATGAACTCAAATTTCATCGGCTGCTCAACCGGCAGGTCAGCAGGCTTTCTGCCCTTCAAAATCTTGTCCACGTAAGTCGCGGCGCGCCGCCACAAGTCATCCCGGTTCGGAGCATAGGCCATAAGACCTCCTGAGTCCACAAACTCGTTCCATGGGTACATCGCCGGCAACCTGTTCTTTGCTGCCAGATCCACAATCTGTTTCCGGTGAGTGAAGCTGATGGGCTCCGGCAGCACGATAAGCGCTTCGGCATGTTCTCGAGCCATCGTGCCGAAGGCGCTCTCGATTTCATCGGGGCCTCGGATATCCAAGGGGAGGAGTTTGATCCCGAGCGCCGTGGCAGCAGCCTGCGTTTCTTTCCAGAGGACCGCATGGGTTGGGATGGTCGGATTCCGAAACACAGCCACTCGGGTGAGCTTGGGATTGATCTCCTTCAGCAGCTCTAGCCGTTTCCCGCTGAGCTGCTCGGCGATGCCGGACAACCCCGTGATATTCCCGCCAGGGCGGGCGAGGCTGGCGATGAATCCAGCACCGACA
>JAHFAP010000018.1 GCA_023250495.1 Deltaproteobacteria bacterium
GAAGAGATCGCCCCGCAGCTCGTGGGCCGCGCCACAGCGGGGCAAGAATCTTTGCCGCTGGTTCTGCCTCCGAACATGAGCCCGGAGGCGAAAAAAATATTCGAGCTGGTGCTGGGCCGGCCGGCGCAGATCGATGAAGTGATCGAGACCAGCGGTCTCTCGCCAGCCAAGGTCTCGGAGATCTTGCTCGAGCTGGAGATCCAGGGGCTCTTAAAACAGCAGCCGGGGAAGAGATTTGTAGCAATAAGCTCTCAGCTATCAGCCATCAGCAACAAGCTGAAAGCTGACCGCTGAAAGCTAGAAGCTAGTTTATGGCAGCCAAGAATCTAGTCATTGTCGAGTCGCCAGCCAAGGCCAGGACGCTGGAGAAATATCTCGGCCGGGATTTTCAGGTCAAGGCCTCTGTCGGCCACGTCGTAGATTTGCCCAAGAGCAAGCTCGGAGTGGACATCAAGAAGGGCTTCACCCCGGACTTCCACGTGATCCAGGGCAAGAAGAAGGTGATCGACGAGCTGAAGCATGCCGCCCAGGGCAAGGAGAATATCTATCTCGCGTCGGACCCGGATCGTGAAGGTGAAGCGATCGCCTGGCACATCGCCGACCAGATCGGCAAGGATCATCACCGCATGCACCGCGTGCTGATCAACGAGATCACGCGCAAAGCGGTGCAAGAGGCGATCGCCCACCCGCAGAAGCTCGACCGGCAAAAATTCGAGGCCCAGATCGCCCGCCGCATCCTCGACCGGCTGGTCGGATATCAGATCAGCCCGATCCTGTGGAAGAAAGTCCGCAGGGGCTTGAGCGCGGGCCGGGTGCAGTCGGTCGCCGTGCGGCTGGTGTGCGAGCGCGAAAAGGAGATCCGCGCCTTTGTCCCGCAGGAGTACTGGTCGCTCACCGCGATGCTCGAAGGGAGGATCGCCCCTTCTTTTGCGGCCCGGCTGGCGCAGTGGCGCGGCGAGAAGATCGATAACAAGAACGCCCGCATCGAGAGCGAGGCGCGGGTGCGCGAGATCATGGGGTCGCTCGAGGGGCTCTCCTGGAGCATCAGCCAGGTGGAAAAAAAGGAGCGGCGCCGCTTTCCGACCCCGCCCTTCGGCACCAGCAAGCTGCAGCAGGAGGCGTCGCGCAAGCTCGGCTTTCAGCCGCAGCGCACGATGCAGATCGCCCAGCGGCTCTACGAGGGGATAGAGCTCGGGGCCGAAGGCGCGGTCGGACTCATCACCTACATGCGCACCGACTCGACCCGCGTCTCCGCCGACGCGCTGCAGGAGGTGCGCTGGTTCATTCAAGGCCAGTACGGCAATCCCTATCTGCCGCAGAAGCCTGTCGTCTACCGCTCGAAGAAGGCGGCCCAGGATGCCCATGAGGCGATCCGGCCCACATCGATGGAATATACTCCTGACCGTGTGCGGCGCTATCTCCGCCGCGAGCAGTTCGCCCTCTACTCTTTGATCTGGGACCGCTTCGTCGCCAGCCAGATGGCCCCGGCGCTCTATGATCAGACCGGCTTCGACATCGAGGTCGGCGAGGCGCTGTTCCGCGCCACCGGCCAGCAGCTCAAGTTCGACGGCTTCATGCGCATCTACACCGAGGGCAAGGACGAAGAAGATGAAGAGCAGGAGGCGACGCTGCCGGATCTCCGGCAGGGAGATTCTCTCAAGCTCCTTTCCCTCGATCCGCGCCAGCATTTTACCCAGCCGCCGCTGCGCTTCACGCAGGCCACGCTCATCAAAGAGCTGGACGAGGATGGCATCGGCCGACCATCCACCTATGCCGGCATCCTCTCCAACATCCTCAACCGCGAGTACGTGACGCTGGATGAACGCAGGTGTCTGGTCGCTACCGAGCTCGGATTTCTCGTCACCGATCTTCTGGTGGATGCTTTCCCCGACATTCTGAACGTCAAGTTCACCGCGGGAATGGAAAATATCCTGGACAAGGTCGAGGAGGGAAAAGAAGACTGGCAGAAGGCGATGAAGCGTTTTTACGCCTCGTTCTCCCGCGACTTGAAAAAGGCCGACCGCGAGATGCGGGACGTCAAGCGCCAGGAGGTGCCGACCGATATCCCGTGCGAAAAGTGCGGCGCCATGATGGTGGTGAAATGGGGCAGGAACGGCGAGTTTCTCGCCTGCCCGCGCTATCCGGAGTGCAAGAGCACCAAGAATTTCACCCGAGCGACGAACGGCGATGTGCAGGTGGCGGTGGAAGCCGAGGTGAACGAGACCTGCGAGAAGTGCGGCCGGCCCATGCAGCTCCGTTGGGGAAAATATGGCCGCTTCCTCGGCTGCAGCGGCTATCCGGAATGCAAGAACATCCGCTCGCTGGAGAAGCCGGTGGATCTGGGAGTGTGCTGTCCCGCCTGCAAGCAGGGCAATCTGCAACAGAGGAAGTCGCGCCGGGGCAAGCTCTTCTATGGCTGCGAGCGCTACCCGGAGTGCAAATTCGCCACCTGGGATCGGCCGGTGGCCGAGAGCTGCCCCAAGTGCGGCGAGGCCATTTTACTCGAAAAGGTGACCAAGCGGTCAGGCCGCGTGCGTCACTGCCACAAAAAGGAGTGCGGTTACAAGGCACAGGTCGCGGAGTAAGCGATGTCGGCCGTAGTGCGGATTGTCGGTGGAGGGTTGGCCGGATCTGAAGCCGCTTGGCAGCTCGCCCGTCGCGGCGTGGAGGTGGAGCTCTGCGAGATGCGCCCGGACAAAGCAACCGAGGCGCACGCGACTTCTTACTTAGCCGAGCTGGTTTGCAGCAACTCGCTACGCTCCGCCGCGCTCACCAACGCCGCAGGTTTGCTCAAAGAAGAGATGCGCCGCTTGGGCTCGCTGATCATCCGCGCGGCCGACGATTGCCGGGTGCCGGCCGGCAGCGCGCTGGCGGTGGACCGGGAGCGCTTTGCGCACGCGGTGACCCGCGAGATCATGTCGCTTCCCGGGGTGCGTATCATTCGCAAAGAGGCAACCGAGATCCCCACCGGAATCGCCATCGTGGCCTCAGGCCCCTTGACCTCGGAGCCCCTCTCCCGCGCCTTGGAATCACTTTTGGGTGGCCGTCATCTTTACTATTACGACGCGATCTCTCCGATTGTCACCGCCGAATCGATCGACATGATCGTCGCTTTCCACGCTTCGCGCTACCAGCACGGCGGCGAGGATTATCTCAACCTGCCGCTGACGCGCGAGCAGTATGGCGGCCTGGTGGATGCGATCCTCGCCGCGGAAAAGGTGCCGGCGCACAGTTTCGAGGATCTGCGCTACTTCCAAGGGTGCCTTCCGATCGAGGAGATGGCCCGCCGGGGGCGGGAGACTCTCGCCTTCGGGCCGATGCGGCCGACGGGCCTGACCGACCCGCGCACCGGAAAGAAATCGTATGCGGTAGTCCAGTTGCGCCAGGAGAATCGCGAGCGGACGCTCTACAATCTAGTCGGCTTCCAGACCAAGATGACCTATGCCGAACAGAAGCGGGTCTTCTCTCTGATCCCGGGGCTTCCACGCGCCGAGTTCGTCCGCTTCGGCAGTCTCCATCGCAATACCTTCATCAACGCCCCGCGCCATCTTCTGCCCACGCTCCAGTGGCGCGACCGGCCGACGCTCTTTTTTGCCGGCCAGATCACCGGCGTGGAGGGATACATCGAATCCGCGGCCTCCGGGCTCCTGGCCGGAATGAATGCGGCGAGGATCGTTCATGAGAGGGAGCCGGTGGTCCCGCCAGCGACCACCGCTTTGGGCTCGCTGCTCGCCTATATCAGCGATGCCGGCCGCAAAGATTTTCAACCGATGAACGCCAACTTTGGCCTGATGCCGCTCCTCAACGGCCCGGCGCAGGGAAAGGCGAAGAAGCAGCTCATGGCCGAGCGCGCGCTCCGTGATCTAGGTATCTGGATGGCCGATGTCGGTGAAGGAGCGGATCTCGATCTGGCTGAAGGGGCTTGACCGGGGATGGTGAAGAGGCGCTTTGCCGCCATCGATGTCGGCACCAATACGATTCTCCTGCTGATCGCTGATCTAGGAGAGAACGACACATTTCGAGTCGTGACCGACCGCGCTGAAATAGCCCGCCTCGGCGAGGGCGTGGACCGCACCGGCTCGCTTTCCGCGGCGGGTGTGGAGCGCGGCCTGGAGGTGCTGCGAGACTATCTTGATACATGCCGGAATCTTGGAGTGGACGAAATCCTCGCCATGGGGACCAGCGCGCTGCGCGATGCGCGCAACGCCGAAAATTTTATTGCGCGTCTCAAGCGCGAATTGAGCCTGGAGCTGCGGGTCTTATCCGGCGAAGAGGAAGCGGCCTACTCCTATCTCGCGGTTCACAAAGGGCTTCATCTCGAAGCGAAAGAGGCGCTGGTGGTGGATGTGGGAGGAGGGAGCACGGAGTTCATCTGGGCGAGAGAGGGAAGGCTGCACCGCTGGGCCAGCCTGAATTTGGGCTCGGTCAGGCTGACGGAGCGCTTTTTTCGCTCGGATCCGGTTCAACCGGAAGAGTGCGCCCGGCTGGCGGCGGCGATCGACGCAGAACTTCGCGCGTTGCTGAATCAGTGGGGCATCGCAGCCCCGTTTGATGTGATGGTCGGCATTGCGGGGACCTTCACGACGCTTGCGGCGGTTATGAAAGGTCTGCAAGAGTATTCGCACAGCGAGGTTCATGGCTGCGTTCTCAGCCGCGTCGAAGTGGCCCGACAGGTGCGGCTCTTCATGGCCAAGACCCTCGCGGAACGCAGAGAGATAGCGGGCCTTGAGCCGCTGCGAGCCGACGTGATTCCGGCCGGGGCGTTACTGATCGAGCTGATCATATCTCTCTTCCATATGGATGAGGTGATCGTAAGCGATCAGGGAATCCGCTACGGCTTGCTCTACGAAAGAATAGCGCTCAGCCGTCAGCGCTCAGCCATCAGCAAAGAAAATAATTAAATCTTAAGAGCTGAACGCTGACAGCTTCTTAGCTGAAAGCTGCTTTGAAATTTTTTTGTTGACATTTTCTTCTGAATTCGGAATTATGGCGCTCTATTTTCAAACTCGCAGGAAAGCGGGCTTCCAGCAATAGCAGATCGAAGAGAATGACACGGAGGGAGGTGAAGGCTTATGACCAAAGGTGACCTTGTCAACGCGGTGGCCAAGGCGGCAAACCTCAACAAGACGACCGCGGGGGATGCGATAGACGTGATCTTTGACAATCTCGCGCGGGCGATCAAGAAAGACAAACGATTTCAGGTTCCGGGCTTCGGGACCTTTACGGTGCGCTCGCGCAAGGCGAGAAAAGGGAGAAATCCCCAAACGGGCGATGAGATTACGATTAAGGCAAGTCGGACCGTGGGCTTCAAGCCCGCCCCGGACTTGAAGAAAGGACTATAGGCCCGGCGGTGATCCACTCGGGGCCACCACGGCTGACGTGGTGGCCTTTTTTTTGTTTGGCTCTTGATGGACGCTGCGTAGGGAAATACAATAGCTGGCAGGCTAAGGAAAGTTTTGGAATCGTCCATGGCATTAAAGGGTAAAAAAATTTGGCTCGATGGCGAGATGGTGGCCTGGGAAGAGGCCAAGGTCCATGTCCTGACCCACGCGCTCCACTATGGAACCGGATACTTTGAAGGGATCCGCTGCTACGCCCTTGAAGATGGACGTTCGGCGGTGTTCCGTCTCGACGACCACGTTCGAAGATTTTTCGATTCCGGCAAGATTTTGGGTTTTCCGCTTCCCGAAGCGTTCGGGCAAATCAAGAATGCGATTCTTGCTGTCATCAAGGCGAACGGGCTGAAAGAGTGTTATATCCGCCCGCTGGCTTTCGTCGGATCGGGCGATATGGGTCTTTACGCGCCCGACAACCCGATCCACGTCGCGATCGCGGCCTGGGCCTGGGGCGCCTACCTGGGAGACGAAGGGATCAAGAACGGCATTCGGGCCAAGGTGTCGTCGTACACGCGCCATCATGTGAACGTGATGATGACCAAGAGCAAGGTATCGGGCAACTATGTCAATTCCGTGTTGGCCAAAGCCGAGGTCAAGAAGGCGGGCTATGATGAGGCGATCATGCTCGACGCCGACGGCTATGTCGCCGAGGCCAGCGGGGAAAATATTTTTATCGTGCGCGATGGCCACGTCAAAACAACGCCGCTCACCTCGATTCTGCCCGGCATCACCCGGGATTCGGTGCTGACGGTCGCGCGCGATAAAACCTACGAGGTCCAGGAGGAGCGCTTCACCCGCGACGAGCTCTATACGGCCGACGAGGCGTTTTTTACCGGCACCGCGGCCGAGCTGACGCCGATCCGGGAGGTGGACAACCGCAAGGTCGGCGAGCGCTGCCCGGGTCCGGTAACGCTGGATCTCCAGCAGACCTTCTTCGACATCATCAAAGGTCGAGACAAAAAGTACGCGCGGTGGCTCACCTACCTTTAAACAGTGAGCCGTGAGCAGTGAGGAGATGGTGAAAGTTGAGAAAGGGAAACTCTGCTCACTCCCTCACTCCTCACTCTCTCACTAGGACGGATCGCCTCGGTTGGCTGCTCTACGACTTTGCCAACAATTCTTTCTCCGTGATGATCGTCACCTTTGTTTACCCGGTCTATTTCAAGAGCGTGGTTTGCGCCGGCTTGGGGAATCTAGGCGATCTGCTCTGGGGCATCAACGGCTCCGTCTCGCTGGTCGTCGTCGCTCTCCTGTCCCCGGTCCTGGGCGCCGTCGCTGACCTCTCCGGGAGAAGAAAGATGTTTCTGGTGATCTCGGCGCTCGTCTGCATTTTTCTGACCGCGCAGCTCGCCTGGGTGGGAAGCGGCATGGTCTTTTGGGGCATGGCCATTTTTATTTGCGCCAACATCGCCTACCAGACCGGACAAGTTTTCTACAATGCTTTTCTTCCCGACCTGGCTTCGCCCCAAGAGATGGGACGGCTGAGCGGCTATGGGTGGGCGTCCGCCTATGTCGGCGGGATTGCGATGTTGCTGCTTTCCATTCCCTTTCTCCAAAAAGGCGATCCCGAAAACGCGCGGCTGGTTTTCATCCTCACGGCGCTTTTCTACCTTTTGTTTTCCGTGCCCGCTTTTCTCCTGCTTCGCTCCGGGCGGAAGCGGGACAATGCGCAAAGCCTGGCTGCTCTTCTTGCCGCCGGATTTCGGCAGGTAAGAAAGACCCTGGCTCACCTGGATCGATACCGTCAGCTCGCGCGCTTTTTGCTCGCCTACTTTGTTTACATGGAGGGCGTTTCCACCATCAGCTTCTACGTAAGCATCTATGCCCAGGACACGCTGGGCTTCACCTTGGCCGAGCTGGTGCGTCTCTACCTGGTGCTGCAAACTATCGGCGTCGGAGGGGCCGTCGGTTTCGGCTACCTGAGCGACTGGATCGGCCCGCGCAGATCGCTGATCCTGCTCTTGGTGCTCTGGAGCCTCGTGGGAGTAGGCGCGGCCGCGGCCACGAGCAAGGGCCTCTTTTGGGCCGTGGCCTCTTTGGGCGCGCTCTGCCTGGCTTCGATCGGGGCGGTGAGCCGCTCGATGATCGCCTTGATGGTCGAGCCCGCGCAGCAGACCGAGATCTTCGGCTTTTACGGGATCAGCGGCAAGTTCTCCTCCGCGGTCGGACCGTTGCTCTTCGGCCTGATCTCGCACCTGAGCGGCAGCCAGCGGCTTGCGATGCTGTCGGTTGGTTTGCTATTTATCGCAGGATTGGCTCTGTTAGTGCGGGTCGAGGAGCCAACCCCGAGGAGAGCCGCATGGTAGGCAGAGAGCCAACGCTGAGAGTGACCATGCTGCCCAGAGACACGAACGCCCGCGGGACGATTTTTGGCGGCATCATCTTGAGCCACATCGACCTGGCGGGCGCGGTCGCCGCCCGGGAGCATGTGGCGCGGAACTTTGTGACCAGGGCGATGCGCGAGGTCGAGTTTATCGCTCCCGTCTATGTGGGCGACGTGGTGAGTTTCTACACGGCGGTGCTCAGGGAGGGCAAGACCTCGCTGACGATTCGGATCGAGGTGGAGGCCGAACGCTTCAGCGAGCCCGGACAGCGGGTTCGGGTGACGGAGGCGGAAGTGATTTATGTTGCGATTGATGAACATGGCAAGGCGACTGCCATCCGGTGAGTTATGAAGAGGCGGTCAATTTTCCTTTTTTGCGTCTTTGTTTCTTGTGCTCTGCTGGCAGTGGCCGGGGCTTGGTGCCAGGCAGCCCAACGTGAGATGGGGCGGGTCGGCTGTCCGCGCTGCAGAAATGACGGCTCCGAGGTGTCTCAGCTCCTGCAGCAGGCCGACGCGCTTTTCGCCAGCTTTCAATCCGGTGAAGCCCTCAAGGCGCTGTTAAGAGTGCTCGAGCTGGATCCCGACCATCACGAGGCGCTTTCGAAAATAGCCCGCGCCTATATGGACTTTGGCGATATGATTCCCGAGAGCGACCCCAACTGGCGGGAGAAAAGGCTCAAGCAATACCTCATTGCCGAGGATTATGGCCGCAAGGCGGTCAAGGCCGATCCCAACGGCACCTGGGGCCATTTCTACATAGCCGCCTCTTTAGGAAAAATCGCTATGCACTCCTCGGTGAGCAAACAGATCGACCTTGCGGAGGAGATCCGGGCGGAGGTGGAAAAGGCGATCGCCCTCGATCCCCAGAACGGCTTTGCCTACCACGTCTACGGGGTGTGGCACAGAAGGATGGCGGAGATCGGGCAGATGAGCCGAGTCCTCGCCTCGACTTTTCTGTGGCGTTCGATCCCGAAAGGGAGCATGGAAACGTCAGTCAAATACCTGAAGAAAGCGATCTTCTTAAATCCCACGGTGATTTCGCACCATTTGGAGCTGGCCAAAACGTACATCGCTCTCGGCAAGTGGGAACTCGCCCGCGCCTTGCTCAAATCCTCCCTGGCGCTGCCCGTGCAGTACTCCGATGATTCCATCAACAAAAAAGAAGCGGAGCAGCTTCTCCGAGAGGTCAAGGACCGGTAGATCTACACGCCGAGCCGACGCGCTGCTGGAGAAAAGAGAGGGCCTCGTCGCGCACTCCGTCAACCGGCAGACGGTGGCCGGCGTCGGGAAAGATCACAAAGCGGTGGGGTATCCCGGTCACCTCAAGCTGCCTGTCTAGCAGGTGGGCCTGGTTGATCGGTATCAGTTCGTCCTTGGCGCCGTGCAAGATGAGGGTCGGAGCGCTCCAGGCCGAGACCTCGGGAAGGATGTTAGACAGCTTGGGGTTGGTTTCTCCGTTCGGGTTTAAGGCCCGACGCACCCATTGGGTTGGCGTCTCCTGGTAAAGGCGGGGAAGGTCGTAGGCTCCGGAGTAGAGCACAACTGCGCGGAGATTGGGGATCTGCTTGACTGAGGCGGCGGCGAAGACGGCGCCATAGGAGAAACCGTACAGCAGGAGACGTTTTCGATCTATCCAGGGAAGCTGCGTCGCTTGCGCGATCCCGTCCAGCACCAGCCCCGTGATCACATTCCGGTCACTGTCTCCCGCGACTGCCGTATTTCCATAGCCCGGCAAAGAGACGGCCAAGCCGGCGTAGCAGAGTTCAGTGGAAAATTGCTCTGCGATCGGAACCATTCTGCTGGCGCCGACTCCGATCAAGCTATGGCCGTGGAGCAAAACCATGAGCGGGAACGGCCCTTCCCCTCTGGGACGGACAAGGTAGGCCTCGACCTTGCCTCCCTGGCTATCGTAGAAGAACTGGACCGTCTTGCCTGCTGACAGCGTCTCAAGATTTTGCGGTGTGGGAGTGGAGACGGCGCTGCAGCCGACCAGGAGGCAGATCTGCCAGACGACCAGGATTCGCTTCCACATCACCATTCATTCTTAACGTATCTCCGAAGCAAAATAAACTCACGTCGGCACTTCGTCAGAAAGTGTGTTCATCGGGAGAGTTTTCTAAACCCTTGAACCCTTAAACTCTTTAACCCTTTAACTTTGGCCTTAGCCGGGTTGCGCCGGGAGAGAGCTTCGAGTATTTATTGGGGCTAAGATGACTGCAAAGAGAAGCGCGTGGATTTATTGGCTGCTGTTTTTCGGCGTTCTGGCCTGCGGCAGACCGGAGGGCAAGCAGCAGATCCTGCGCGTGGGGTTTGTCCCCTCTGAAAATGTTCAACAGGTGGCGCAAAACGCCCAGCCGATCGTGGAGATCCTACACAAAGAGCTCGGCATGGAGGTCGAGCCGTTCGTCGCGACCGACTACACCGGCGTGGTGGAGGCGCTGCGCGCTCGCAAGCTCGACATCGCCTTTCTCAGTCCCGCTTCCTACGTCCTGGCCAAGAACGAGGCCAACATTCAAGTGGTCTTAAAATCCCACCGCAAAGGATCCGCTTCTTACTACGCGGCGATCATTACGCGGGCCGACAGCGGCATCGCCACGCTCAAGGATCTGCGCAACAAGACCTTTGCCTTCGGCGATCCGCTTTCCACCACCGGCCACATCATTCCGCGAAAGATGTTTCTGGAAAACGGCATCGACCCGGCCAAGGATTTCAAACATCTGATCTACTCCGGCGGCCACGACGCGACGGTCCTGGCGGTCTTGAACCGCAAGGTGGACGCGGGGGCGACCTTTGCCAATTTCACCGACGGCAAGGAGGCGGCCTGGATTCAATACTTGAAGAATCCCGAGGAGCAGAAACAGATTCGAGCCATCGCCTATTCCGACCCGATTCCCGCCGACAATCTCGTCCTCCGCGCCGATCTGGATGCCGCGCTCGGCAAGAAAATCCAGGACGTCTTCCTAGCGCTAAGCCGCGAGCCGGCGGGACAGAAGATGCTGCGCGATCTCTATCAGATCGACGGCTTTGTTCCGGCTACAGACCAGGACTATGAATCGGTCAGAGAAGCCTTTAAGGTGGCTGGCATCAATCTCAAAGAGGCGCTCAAGAAAAAGCAGCCATGACCCCTTCGGTAAACTCAGGGTCATGGGAGTTCGACTGAGGCTCACTCGAAGTCTGAGGAAACTCGAACCATGACCATTTTAGAGATCAGAGAGCTGCGCAAGAGCTTCGGTCTCTCGACCCATGTGCTGCGCGGTATCAATCTCAAGGTGGAACAGGGCGAGTTTCTGGGCGTCATCGGCCTCTCCGGCGCCGGGAAATCGACGCTGCTCCGCTGCATCAACCGCCTCATCGATCCGACCTCGGGAGAGATTTATATGCCGCGCTCGGTATTCGATCCGCAGGCCGATGGGGCCAAGATCGATATCCTCAAGTTAAATCGGGGCGAGACGCGTCTGCTGCGGCGCAAGGTCGGCATGATTTTTCAGCAATTCAATATCGTCAAGCGTCTCTCTGTGATCGAGAATGTCTTGTCCGGCGGCTTGGGCTATCAATCCAGTCTGAAGAGCTGCCTGCGGCTGTTCTCACGCGAAGAGCGCCGGCGCGCCCTGGTCAATCTCAGGCGGGTCGGACTGCTGGACCATGCTTACAAGCGGGCGGACGAGCTCTCCGGCGGCGAACAGCAGAGGGTGGCGATCGGCCGCACGCTGATGCAGAGTCCCGTCATCATTCTGGCGGATGAGCCGGTTTCGAGCCTCGATCCCAAGCTGTCGCGCGTGGTCCTGGATATTCTAAAGCGGGTCTGCCTGGAAGACGGGATCACGGCACTGGTCAGCCTCCATACGCTGGAGCAGACCCGGGAGTACGCCGATCGCATCGTGGGGCTCAAACAAGGCCAGATCTTCTTCGACGGTCCCGCCAAGGATCTCACCGACTCCGTGGTGGAGAAGGTCTATCAGGATGTGAGGATGAAGACTTGAAGGTCCGGTGCAGCCCGGCGCATCCGTCAGGAGGGTAGCCGTGAAAACGTTGTTAGGGTTTGTTTGTCTTGTCGGATTGTTTTTGCTCAACGCCAGTGCCGCTGAACCGCCTAGGATCGAGGCCACGACCGACTCTGTTCGTGAAGCCATCGCGAAAGGGCGAGTCGCAGAGGCTTTAGCCTCCCTCGAAGCTCAGGCCTTAGAGGCTGAGGGGAAGAAAGATTGGGATAAGGCCGCAAACGCCTACAACCTTGCTTCGGACGCGGCCAGGAACGGCGGCCAGTTGCAAAAGGCGATGACCTACGGAAACAAAGGCTTTGAATTGTCAGAGAGAGGCAAGGCTCTTAACCTGCAAACGCAGGCAGCGGTATATCTGGTCCTTGCCTACAGGGCGGTGGGACAGTACCCCAAGGCAAGGGAATGGACGGATAAGGGGCTCGAGGTTGTAAAGAAGTTGCCCCAATCGCCGTTTCGCGAGCTAATGGAGGCCAACTTGTATAGAATGTTGGGACTGGATTTCCTGCGTCAGAGAGAGCCGCAAAAGGCCGTCGAGTACATCTCCTATTCGCTCCAAGTTCAGGATTCGCGCTTGAGCTTTCTTAAACACCGTCGCGCCTTTATTACTAATTCTGCTGAGGTCATTCGTATTGGAGAGAATTTAAAGGTTTCAACTCTCTACAGCCTGGGAGTCGCCTATCAGCGGGCAGGCAATGTTGCAGAGGCGATCAAAGCCTACGAGAAGGGGATCGCGCTCGTCAAAGAGACCGGGCTGAAGACGCCCATGGAAGTCAATCTCTATGAGGGGTTAGGCGAACTTTATCTCGCTCAGAAGGACTATCCGCGCGCTTTGGACAATCTCCAAAAAGCGCTAGAGATGGCAGAGAAACTCCGGCTTGAAACCCTCGTTTACCAGGCCAGCAGCCAGATAGGGAATGCCTATCTTCAAACGCAGAAGCCTGTCGAGGCGATCCCCTATTACAAGAAGGCGATCGAAAGCATCGAGTCCACCCGCTCCCTGCTTGAATCGGAGGAGTCGCGCAGCTCCTTCTTTGAGGACAAGCGGGCAATCTATGGCGGACTTGTCCTCGCCTACTTGCGCACTAAAAACCCCGAAGAGGCGTTTAACTACGCCGAGCGCGCGCGCGCGCGCGCCTTTCTGGATATTTTGGGGAGCAAGGTGCAACTGGCTCACGGCTGGCTGCTGGAGGAGGAGCGCGCCTTGCAGGCGCGGATCAGCGCCCTTCAGGCCAGAACGGCCGGGCAAGAGTCCGACGATAGCTCCCTCAGGGGGCAGCTCAGACGGGAGTTGGAGGAGGCGCAGAAGGCCTACAATGATTTTCTCGCCAAGGTTAGAAAGGAGAACAAGGAGCAGGCCTCGTTGATGAACGTGGAGCCACTGACTTTGAAGCAGGCTCAGGAGATATTGGATCCCGGGGTGACGATGCTGGAGTATTTTGTGACGACGCAGGCGGTGCTTTTGTGGGTAGTGGATAAGGACAGGGTGCGGTTTGTCAATATTCCTCTCAGTAGAGCAGATCTGGTGAGTAAGGTGACCTCTCTTCGGGAGAGCGTCTTTCAGGTAGGAGAGAAAGAGAAATTCAAGGCATCATCTGAGGAGCTTTACAAGCTTCTGATAGAGCCTGCGCTGCAGCATGTTCGAGGCAAGGAGCTGCTGGTCATTCCCCACGATGTGCTGCACTATCTACCCTTTCAGGCATTGCTATCTGGTCAGGGGAAATATCTCATTCAGGACTATCCGATTTACTATTTGTCCAGCGCGAGCTTGATGCAGTTTACGCGCGAGAAGAAGAGGGCGGGGGCGGGGGGAGAAAGCGCCCTGGTTATGGGTAACCCCAGTTTAGGGGATCAAGCGTATAACTTACGGTTTGCCGAGCGGGAGGCCAAAGAGGTAGCGCGGGTCTATCCCAAGAGCGAAGTGTTTCTCAAAGAGCAGGCGAGCAAACCCAGGGCGATCTCGCTGAGTCCCAAGTACGACATGCTGCACTTTGCCGTGCACGCGGAGCTTAACGAGGAGGACCCGATGGGCTCGGCGCTGCTGCTGGCGGGTGTCGGGAAAGACGACGGGCGGCTCAGGGTAGGAGAAATATTCTCCCTCAACCTGAAGGCGGGCCTGGTGGTCCTTTCTGCTTGTGAGACGGGGTTGGGGAAGCTCAGCAATGGGGATGAGCTGATCGGCCTCACGCGGGCGTTTATATATGCGGGGACCCCATCAATCATCACCACGCTTTGGAAGGTGAATGATCGTGCGAGTTATGAGTTGATGAAAGAATTTTATCAACATTTAAAGACGGCGAAGAAGTCGGAGGCGCTCCGGCAGGCGCAGCTTAAGACGATGAAGGAGTTCCCCGAGCCGTTTTACTGGGCCGCCTATCAACTTAGCGGAGAACCGTAAGCCAAAGATGTCTATTGTTGAGATCATCCAGAGAAGAAAGCGGCGCTTTTACAAATCGCTGGTCCTTGGATTCTCCGTCAGTCTTGTAACGTCTCTCGCTTCTTACATGGGGTACCTGGATGGATTCGAAGCCAAGGCGCTCGATTTTCTCCTCTGGGCGCGCGGGCGAGTCCGGTCGCCGGAGATTGTTTTGGTCCAGATCGACGATCAGGCCTTTCGCAATCTGGGAGAAAAACAGCCCCTTCCGCGCTCTTACCTGGCCGGGCTGATCGAGGTGCTGAACAAGAGCGGCGCTAAGGTCATTGGCATCGATGTCGAGTTCAAGGTGAAAACCGATCCGCGCGAGGACGGGATGCTTTTGAAGGCGATCCAGGGCGCCTCTGAGAACGGCCTCAGCAAGGTGGTGCCGGTCTACGTGATCAGGCCGGAGAAAGAGGCGAATGAGACGGTGCTCTACTCGCACTCGCCCTTTTTCAGTCCGAAGCTATCGGCGCTTGCCGGTTTTGCAAATGCCGCGGTGGATCCAGACGGCTTGGTCCGTCAGCTCCCCCTGGTTGTCAGGGGGAGCGATGGAAAAATCCTGCCTTCGCTCGCGCTCGCGGTCCTGGCGCGCTATGCGGGATACGACGCCGCCCGCCTGGAAGAGGCGCTGAATCGCGGCGACGAGACGACCCTGCTCCTTCCTGAATGGGATAAGTTCCAGGGCAGGCTGCTTTCAGAACAGACGCCGATCTCGTTTCAGCTCGACGACCGCTGGAAGATCAATTTTGCCGGCGCGCAAGGAAGCTTCACCGCGATTCCCAGCGATCCGGTATTCCAGCTCTCGAAGCTGAAGATTCCCCTGGCCGCGGACAATCCCTTTCGCGGCAAGATCGTTCTCATCGGCGCCAGCTTCGGCGAAAGCCGGGACTTCTTCCCCACTCCCCAGGGGCTGATGACCGGGGTAGAGATCCACGCCAACATTATTCATACGATTCTGTCGCGCGCGCAGATTCTGACGGCGCACCGCTGGGTCGCCGTGTCGCTCTCTCTGATCTTCGCCCTGCTCATGAGCCTGCTGCTCACTTTTTTCCGCCCGACGGTGGCCACCATATTCGCGCTCGTGGCCATACCGCTCCTGCTGGTCCCTCTCAGCTACCTCGCCTTCGCGCGCCTGGGCATATGGGTGGACTTCGTGACCCCGCTGCTGGCGATTCGCTGGGGGGCCACCATCGGAGACTTTTTGGAGAGCCGCCATATCCGCCGCTCTCTCGGGCAGTACGTGGACCGGGAGGTGGCCAATCAGATCGTAGATCAGGAGGAGACGCTCGCGGGACAGAAGCGGGAGGTGACCATCTTTTTCACCGACGTGAGAAACTACACGACCCTCTGCGAGGGGTTGGCGCCCGAGATGGTGGTGGGCGTTTTAAACGAGCTGTTTGCCATGATGAGCAAGGTGATCGCGCGCCACCAGGGCTGCATCGTGGACTTCATAGGCGACGCGGTGCTGGCCGTCTTCGGCGCTCCCAAAGACAACCCCAACCACGCGTCGGACGCGGTAGCGACCGCGCTCGAGGCGCAGGCTGAGCTTGACAACCTCAACGTGGGTTGGCAAAAGAGAGGCATCCCGCGCCTTCAGATCGGCGTGGGGATTCACTCCGGCGAGGTCATGGCCGGCATCGTCGGCTCGGGGCAGCGGAAGAAATTCGGGGTGACCGGCGACACGGTCAATACCGGCTCCAGAGTCGAGGGACTCAACAAGGAGTTTTCCACCTCGATCCTGATCACGCGCGAGACGCTGGAGCGGTTGGACGGAAAGTTTAAGGTGCAGGGCCGCGGCGAGGTCAAGGTCAAGGGAAGGGAAAAACCGGTTGAGGTCTTTGAGGTGCTGGGAATTGAGACCGCGGTGTAGTCAGACCATGGGCAAAGGGGTTTTCCTTTACGACTTGAACGATTTAAACGGCTTGAACAGTTCCAATCGTTCAAAACGTTCAAACGGTTCAAGTGAGTGGGAGGTTACAATGAAAATTAAATTTTCTCGCGCGTCGTTACTCCTCGCGCTGTTTGGGGCCATAACCCTGCTCAGCGTCCGGGCTGAAGCCCAGGACGCCGTGGGCGTCATCACCGAGATCAAACTCAATCGCGGTGAGGTGCAGATTCGGCTTCCCGGAAAGAAGGACTGGGCAAAGCCCGGGCTGCTCCAATCCGTCTACGCGGGGACTCAGATACAGGCTTCCAAAGACGCCACCGCGGTCGTCCTCTACACTCAGGGAATGAAGACAGTGACGGTTGACGAGCGCAGCTCTCCCTTTGAGGTCAAGGCCGCGGAGGCGAAGGGCGCGGACGTGAGCGGCGGGGTGAAGGAAGTTGCCAGCGCTCTCATGGGGAAGAAGAAGCCGCCGACGTATACCGCGCTGGCGGTGCGGGGAGGCAAGCGCCCGCCGCTATTGGTCTCGCCGCGCAACACCAGGCTCATGACAGACTCGCCGACGCTCCAATGGATGGGGATGGAGCGCCAGCCGGGCACTGTGCGCGTTTACGGTCCGGAAGGTCTTCTGTGGACGGCGGAAAACATCTCGCTGACGCAAATCAAATATCCCGTGTCGGCGCCCCGCCTCAAGCCCGGAGTGGAATATACGTGGGTGATAGAGAAGAGAGGCTTTCCAGTAGAGAAGGTCCGCTTTCAGCTCCTCGCTCCCGCGGAGATAAAATCCGTGCAGGAACAGCTCGCCTCCCTACAAAATGCTGCCGGCGTGCCTAGGACGACACAGGCGATCCTCAAGGCCGGGCTGCTCGCTTCCCGTGAGCTCTACTATGACGCGAGAGAGGTGCTGGCGGAAGCCGTCAACGGAGATCCTGACGAGCCTACGCTGCACTTTCTGCTGGCAGACGTCTACGAAAAGACGGGTCTGAAGGACATGGCTTCCGAAGAATACAGCGAGTCTGACTTTCTATTGAAGCAGAGACAGTAGGCCAGGACTGAGCAACGAGGACTGAGTCGGGGAAGGGACTCATAGCTCAGCACTCATCACTCAGTCCCAATTAGCCCATCAACCCCAGATATCTCCAGTAAGGAATAGCGGCGATAATGGCCAAGAGGTAGGCGAGCGCGTAGACGGGATTGATCCGGGACATAAACCGGTAGGTAAATCCCTTCCCCCCGGTGGTTGCGTTGGCCAGCGTGTGCCAATCTACCTGGAAGGGGAAGAACCACACTTCCGTCGCCACCAGGATGAGCATGACGATGATCCACGGGCTTATCCCCATGTCAGCCGCAAGCGGGATCAAGACAATCGAGAGCGTGATGACGGCGAGGCCGCTGGTAAACACTAGCTTGAGCGCATAGATGATAAGGGCGATGATGATAAACGAGATGGCTGGACGGTCGACGTAGGGAAGGATTAGCGGAGAGATAAAACTAACTAGCCATTTGTCGATCTTCGCCTTGGTGAGCACCGAGGGTATGCTCAACGTCGCGCCCAAGTAGATCAGCATCTCCCAGTCGATCCCTTTCTTCACCATCCCCCAGCCCAGCACCCCGGTATTGATCAGCACGCAAAGGCCGATCAGGGAAATCCAAGCGCTGTCGATCCTGTGGTAGGAAAAGGTAAGCCAGCCACCCACCATGAATATGAGCACTGCCAGAGTAATCCATTCCTTTCTGGATACGGGTCCGAGAATCTCAACCTGATTCTGGACCATTTTGTATGAGATCTGCGACTGAGACTCCGGTCGATAGAGAAAAATGATGCTGACCAGGACTACGGCGATGACGACCAAAGTCGGAGGCAAAGCGGCTAGAAACCAGTAGCCCCAGGTGAACTGTGCTCGGACGTCCTTCGGCAGGAGTCCCCAAGCCAGAAGATTGGAGGTAGAGCCGGTAAGATAAAGAAAACCAAGCTGCCCCAGCCCCAGGAACGTCGCGACAAAGAGGCCTGTCGATGCCTTCGAAGGGGTTTTGTAGCCGAGACTCTCGGAGAGATTCAACAGCATTTGGCTGCTGATGGCGGTGCGGGCGGTCTGTTGCGGGATGAGCGCGGTAATCACGACTCCCATGAAACCCAGCGCTATGATCTGCCAATAGTAGGTCAACGGGAAGAATCTGACCAATTGCAATGACAGTCGATAGAAGAGGCCGGAGCTGGTGATCGCCGCTCCCAAGCCCAGCACTCCCAGAGTCATGAACCATGTGGTGCTGGCAAAGCCGCTGAGCACTTCCTCCGGCGGCGCCAATCCCGTCAGGATCAAACCCAGGACAAAAATGAGGGCCACGCCATAATCGGGAAAAACCCAAAAGGCCCAATAGATCAGCGTCAGGCAGAGCAGACCAAATTGCTTGGTCGCGTCGGGCTCCAGGCCGATGTCCGGCGTCCAGAACCAGAGATAGGCCCACACGGCGATGCCGAGGATTCCGCCTATCCACCTGCCCAGAGGGGCTTCTTGATAAAATTGAGCGATGAGGGAAAAAAATCTTTCACGCATGGATCCCCCAACCGAGCTTAGGTCGGGGATCGCCGACGGGTGATGGGATTTCTCCCTGTCCCGATGGAGCTTGTTCACGTCACCGGCGAGAGTCGCCGCGTCCTGCTCCACCAGGTTGAGGGCGCTGCGCAAACAATTGAGCGCCTGAGCGTATTCTTTTTTTTGCAGCAGCGTCTCTGCCATGTTTTGGTAGCGAGCTATGGTCTCGGCTTCCACGACTCCCGAGCCCCTTTGGGACAGGATCTCTTTATAGGTTCTGACCGCGCCTCCGTAATCGCCCAAATGGGCCAGCGTGTCCGCCTTGATGTGAGCCAGCCGCAGGTCTGAGAAAAAATAATCCGGCGGGATTCTATCCACGGCCTCTCTCAGCAGCGGCGCTTGCCCGTTCAGGAGTTCCTCCTTATGAGCGGCGAGCAGGCGGGTCGCTGCGGGCCAGTCCTGGGCCTCCAGGCAATGGTGAATGGCTTGATCCCAGCTCCCAAGGGTCTCATATGCCGAGGCGAGTTGAACATGAAGGCGCTGTTTTGCTTCTTTCCCTTCAACATCGAGGAGCTTTTCCGCCAAGAAGTCGCGGAAAAATCCGTGGAGCTCACATTTTCCGCCTTCCAGGGCGCGAATCAGAGGAGAACGGCTCTTCTCCAATTCGGCCAGGAATCTTTTTGCCTCATCGGTTTGAAGTAAGAGTTCTGCCGTCTGGGGATCAATCGTGTTCAGTAGCGCGGCGCGGCGGAAGAACCGTTGCTCTTCAGGCGGCCTTGAGTTGTAAAACTCCTCCGCGATGGAATTAAAGGCGTCGCGGCCTTTGGAGTATTGGTGTTCAGCGCGGGCGAGCCTCTTGCTGAGCGTGGCGCAGAAATGGAGCAGCCAGGTCGGATGCTTTTCGATCAGATCATCCCAGGCCTCGCGGCTCAGTCTCCATACCGTCGTGTCCTTAACCGTGACGATGGTTGCCGAGCGGGTCTCTCCCGACAGGAGAGCCATCTCCCCGAACCAGTCCTGCGGCCCCAGAACCGCGATGCTCTCCGACCTCCCGCCGGCGCTCTCCAACACGACTTGCACGGCCCCTGATTGTATGAAATAGAAGGCATCTCCCTTATCTCCCTGAGAGAAGACGGTCGCTCCGGAGGGGTAGGATTTCTCCTCCAGTTTGCCGAGGACCTTCGCTACATCTTCGCGCGATAGGGCGGAAAACAGGGGGATGTTTCTTATGGTATCCGCTAATTCGGCCATGAGCCCCGTGAGTTATCGAATCACTTTATCCGCCTTCTTAAGCGCTTCAGGCGGAATGTTCACGCCGATGGCATTGGCCATTCTCAGATTGATCTGAAGGTCGAACTTATTGGCCCGCTCTACCGGCAGAGTCTTTGGCTTTTCGCCTTTGAGGATCTTGCTCACGAGCGAGGCTGCTTGACGGCCCATCTGGTAATAGTTGGCGCCGTAACTGATCATGCTCCCTTTGACCGCCCAATCTGCGCCTTCAAACATCGTGGGCAAGGCTTTTTGTCTTGCTGCATCGAAAACAAAGTCAGCCTGGCTGTCAACCAGATCGTCCGAGAAGTGAAAGATCGCGTCGCCCTCCCTTTGCTGGAGCTGGCTTATAGAGCTCTTCAGTTCGTCAGGGGTCTTGATCTGGTGTTCGACCGCGTCGAGACGTAACTTCGCTGCTGCCTTTTTAGCAACGGCAAAGCTCTCCCGAGAGAAAGCATTGTTAGAGTCGTAAAAGATATGCACCCGCTTGAGGTTGGGGACGATCTCCTTCAGGACTTCCAACCGTTTCTGGGTGGTCTCCGCAGAGAGCGCAGCCACGCCCGTTACGTTGCCTCCGGGACGCTTCATGCTCTTCACAAAGCCGATTGCCACCGGATCAGCCGCATGGCGGAATATGATGGGGATCTCACGCGTCGCCGCCATGGCCGCTTGCGTCGCCCGGGTTCCGGTCGTAAAGATGACATCGACCTTTTTGCCCCCGAGTTCGAGGGCGGCTGGCTTCAGGGCGGCCCTGTCACCTTTCGCGTCCTTTGTCTCGATGAGAATGCTTTCTCCTTCTTTGTACCCCAGCTCCGTGAGTCCGTCCCGAAGGCCCTTGGTAGTCAGAGTCTCAGACGGCCCGGACTGCGCGATGAGAATGCCGATCCTGAAGGGACGCGGCGCTTGCTCGGCCGCAGTCGCGGTCGCGACGCAAAGAAAAATCACCGCTGCCGCGAAAAACAATGGATTGATCTTTTTGCCCATGCCTGTTCCCTGCCTGTGTTTCTTTCAGCCGGAGAGTAGCCCATCAGCGAGTTTTATGTCAATCTGAATTGAACCATGTGCGAAAACTAACGTGGTCGGCTGAACAAGACTTTCTGGATATCACCCTGAGCCCTTCACTTGTCATCCTGAGTGAAACGAAGGATCTCTCTTCTGCTCAGGGCTCGGCGAAGGGTCTGCCCGTCAAATAGATTCTTCGCTTCGCTCAGAATGACACACGGGCGGACGGGGTTCATCGCATGTTGAGTTTGATTCTTGGCCACATTTAAGTCCAGTATTCTGTTCCAAATGGACATCGGCCGCGAGTTGGGGTAATGGCTTTCTGGAGAGTCATGGGAATACGCCTGCTGGCTGCGCTGCTCGTTCTTCTCTTGGAACCTCTCTCTGCGCGGGCCGAAGAGGCGCTCACGATTCTCCACACCAGCGAGCATCACGGAACGCTGCAGCCGATTGAGAACGGTCCCTTCAAGGGGCTTGGCGGAGTGGCGCGACGGGCGGCGCTGGTCGAGCGGATCAGGAGAGGGGCCAAGCATGTGCTGCTCGTAGACAGCGGCGATCTCCTGGTCGGGACCGCCATGTCCTCGGTCTTCCACGGGGCGCCGGACATCGCCGCCATGAACCTGATGGGCTACGATGCCCTGGCCCTCGGCAACCATGATTTCGATTTCGGCATCGAGCACCTGGCGGCCCTGAGAAAGCAGGCGCGCTTCCCGTTCCTCTGCACCAACCTCCGGCCGAAAAAAACCGGCGTGTGCCAGGCCTTCGTCATCAAAGCCCTTGGGCGCTTGCGCATAGGACTGCTGGGCCTCATCGGCCACCGGAGCTATCCGGACCTGTTCAGCCGCAGCGCCCTGCGTGAGATGGAGTTTCAAGATCCCATCGCTGCCGCCAAGGCTGCGGCCCGCGGGCTGCGCCAGCGCGTCGACCTGGTCGTGGCGGTCACGCACCAGGAGACCGAAGAGGACCTCGCCCTCGCAAAGGGGGTTCCTGAAATCAACGTCATCGTCGGAGGGCACACGCCTGGCTTCGATGGCTTGATCCCGGCCACTGGACAAACCCCCGTACAGGGACGCATCGGTCCGCTTCCGGCCGGGCCGATCCTGGTCAAGAGCCACCAGCAGGCGCGCACGCTCGGGCGGCTCGATCTCGTGTACGATAAAGGACTGCGCGCCGCTGAGGCGCGCAATCTTCCGGTTGATTCAACCCTCCCCGAGCAGCCAAAGGTCGCGGCGCTCGTCCAGAATTATGCGCGGCGGCTCGATGCCGCAGCGAATCATGTGTTGGGCCAGGCCCTGGTCGATTTGGAGGGAGATGCCCCGCAGGTGCGGACTCGAGAGACCAATTTTGGCAGCCTTCTCGCCGACCTCGCCCGCAGCCGCGTTGGGACTGAGATCGCGCTGCTGAACAGCGGATTGATCCGCGGGAGCATCCCCTCAGGCCCGGTGACGCTGAAGCGGGTCATGCAGGCGCTTCCCTATGAGGAGTCGCTCATATCGTTCAAATTGACCGGCGCGCAATTGCAGCAGGCCATGGAGAACAGCGTGAGCGAGCTTCCCAGGACCTCCGGCCGCTTTCTTCAAGTGTCGGGCCTCAGCTATCTCTTCGACCCCTCCGCGCCTGCGGGCTCCAGGGTCAAGGGGATCTGGATTCAGGGCGTTCCGTTAGAGCGCGATCGTGAATATTCGGTTGTCGTCGAACAGTTTCTTGCCGAAGGCGGCGACGGATACGCTGTCTTTCTCCAGGGGCGGGACAAAGTTGAGCATCAATCTCCGCTCCGCGATCTCCTATCGACCGCGTTGGAAACCGCTCCGGTCACCGCGCGGGAGGACGGGCGGATTAGGTCTGTGGTTCCGATTCCGTCCTCGGTGCCAGACTCGTTCAGGGGCGGTGTGGAAGGAGAGCGAAAATAGAGGTAAAAGGAAAAAGGCTCCGCCGGAGCAGAGGTTCCGCCCAAGGCGGATCAGCCTCAGGCTGAAGAAGGCAGCAGTAAGCAGGAGAAAACTTCATGAATAAGAATATCGTCGCCTCAGTAGTGGTTGCCTTGATCCTTGCTTCTTTCTATGTAGCCGAAGCGCAGCAG
>JAHFAP010000327.1 GCA_023250495.1 Deltaproteobacteria bacterium
TAATGCCGGACTGAATGGTCAGCAAGGCCGGGAGCGGCATCTCAACCCACTGGAACCACCCGCCTTCGAGTTCGCGCTTCACTTTGAGGCGGCCATCGAGGACCTGCACTTCCATGATGATGGTTGCGTGGGGCAGTCCCAGCAGTTCGGCCAGGATGACGCCGGTCTGGGCAAACCCGAGGTCGTCGGATTGGAGACCCGTCAGGATCAGATCAAACGCCTCGGAGCGAACCGCTTCTGCAATGAGGCGCGCCGTGAAGTAACTATCGAGTTTCGAGCTGGAGTCGTCGTCAATATGGATGGCGCGGTCGGCGCCTTTCGACAGCGCCTCGCGGATCACCTGCTGGACGCGGGCCGGGCCGACGCTCGCAACGACGACCTCCCCGCCGTGTTTCTCCTTCAGGCGCAGGGCTTCCTCCAGCGCGAACGAGTCCGGCTCGTTGATCTCGTAGCTCAAGTCCGCATCTCGAATCCAGGTCGAGTCCTCCGTCAGCCGCAACGGAGAGTCTTTGGCGGGAACCTGCTTGACGCACACTAGAATTTTCATGGGATTTTTCCGATCTCTAGTGAGAGGAACTGACGCTCGAACCTACATGACTTATCACCGCAGAAATTGCGGCACTTTGTGCAAGCAGTTGGCGAAGGCCTTTGGCGAGCTCTTTTTTGGAATCTTTTGTATCCAGCGGCAGGTTATTGTGCCGAATAAATGCTGTTAAATACTCTTTTGTATGCGAGGATACGAAATCCGTGACAAGCTTTCCTAAAGTTTCCGATTCAACCCCTTCACACCTTTTCCGCAGCTCTTCATAGGCTTGTGTGGCCTCTTCGAAAGAAACGGTCTCGTTCACTTTGAGAGGGGAAACTGCTGGTACGTGAAGTGAAGTTGCCAACTCGTCAAAAGCCTTTGCAAGCTCTTTGACAGCCCCAGATGCCTTCTTCAAAGACCTAGCGATCGTCGCAAGTTGCCGCTCATTTATTTCCATAGCGCCTTCTTAAAGATGAGTTTGCATTTCATTCCAGAGCTCTCGAAAATGATCTTCGAAATCGTCGGGGAAATAGGCTCCAGGAATAGCCCGACCTATATTGACCCGGTGTGGAATAAAGCTGTCAAGAGCCGTGATGTTCGTCCCGCTGGTCCTCAGTTGGTCAACTACGCGCTTCACTTCCTGTTGATAAAAGATGGTCGGTCTCTGGAGTTTGCCTGCGCGATATCCTGATGCGTAATATCCTGCCTTATTCATGAAGACACAAATTGCGGGATCGGGCCAAGGGGAGATATGTAATTTCATGCCGTCCACCATCAATCCAACTCCACGAGAAGCAAACACATCCGGATTCACGGGCATTAAGACGAGGGAACACGAACTTAGTACCGAATAGGAAAGGAGGCTAAATGATGGAGGACAGTCGAAAAAGACGAAGTCGTAGCTCGGCAGCGCCTTGCTGTGTTGGAGTTTGCCTAGCCAGGATCGCACGAAATCCTTCATCGCAACGCGATCAAATACCTCTAACTCAAGCCAGTAGAGGTCCACAACGGAGGGCACAAAGTGAAGATTCGTACTCAACTGATAGACTGATGCGGGTCCGATTGGAAAATCAAAGTGCCTCTTTTTCCCACGCGCATAAAGATCGTATTGCTCAAGAGCATTAAATATCGTTTCCTTCTTCTGCGTATAGGAATCATACCATTTGCCAAAGCTCCCTTGAAATCCTCCGCTCTCTTCAATGGAAATGGCCAGCGTAAGGCTCATTTGAGCGTCGGCATCAACGACGAGTATCTTCTTCTTTTCCCGATCGGCGATGTACTTGGCAAGTAACCAGATAACCGTCGTTTTGCCCACTCCGCCCTTGAAATTGATTGAAGCAATGGCCTTCATTCAGTTGGCCCACCTTTCTTCCAATTCTTCAGGAACGGACGTGAGACAGAACGGCTCCAAATCTTATTCCGAGTATCGCTTAAACAGCAGCGTGGCGTTGGTGCCTCCAAATCCGAAGGAGTTGCTCAAGACGTATTCCACGCGGGCGGGGCGGGATTGGTTCGGCACATAGTCGAGATCACACTCCGGGTCCGGGTTCTCGTAATTGATTGTCGGCGGGAGAATTTGATCGCGCAGCGCGAGGACGGCGAAGCCTGCTTCGAGTCCTCCGGCGCCTCCCAGCAGATGGCCGGTCATGGACTTCGTGGAACTGACGGCCAACTGATACGCGTGTTCCCCGAACAGGCGCTTGATGGCCAACGTTTCCAGCTTGTCGTTATAGGGCGTCGAAGTGCCGTGCGCGTTGATATAGTCCACCTGTTCCGGGAGGACCTTGGCGTCGGCCAGGGCGTTCCGCATGGCTCGATAGGCCCCGTCGGCGTCTTCGGAAGGCTGGGTGATGTGGAACGCATCGCCGGACATGCCGTAGCCGACGATCTCGGCCAGGATCGCAGCCCCCCGGCGGCGCGCGAACTCCCAATCCTCCAAAATGAGAATCCCGGCGCCCTCGCCGATGATGAACCCGTCACGGTCCTTGTCGAAAGGACGGCAGGCGCGCGCGGGCTCATCATTGCGCGTCGAGAGCGCGCGCATCGCGGCAAACCCCCCGACGCTCAGCGGCGTGATGGCCGCCTCCGTACCGCCGCAGATC
>JAHFAP010000019.1 GCA_023250495.1 Deltaproteobacteria bacterium
GACAGGGTGCACCAGTGGCTCTTGACCAGGCCAGAGGTCATCAATCCGAAGGCTCTCAAAGGGAAGAAAGTCGCCACGACCGGCATAGCTTCTGTTGGTACCTTCATGCTGAAAGAGATCTTGACCAAGCGCGGACTTGATGCCAACCGGGATCTAACCTACCTCGACCCCGGCTCAGGCAACCAGATCACTGCTCTTCTCGCCGGTGCGGTGGACGCCGCCGTTCTCAGCGTTGAGCAGCGCTATGTCGGGTTAGATCAGGGCATGAAGGAGATGTTCTACTTCGGAAACGAGGTGAAGAACTCTTGGGGGACGCTCGCGACCAGCGACCGCTTGATCAAGGAGCAACCGAAGCTCATGGGCGGTTTCATCAAGGCCACGCTCAAGGCGTTGCGCCTCCTACGCCAAGATCGCGAGACGACCGTGGCGGCGGTAGTGAAGTTTTCTGCGGTGGAGCGGAACCTGGCCGGACGTATCTATGATGATCTCATCGGAACATTCACCCGCAACGGGACTGTAGACGATGAAACTCAACGAAACGATCTCGCCATCATCCGTCAGGTGGCTGGCGTCAAGGAACAGATGCCGATCAGCCGCGCCTACGACTTCAGCTTCGCCTCAGAGGCCGACCGCCAGCTCAACCAGGCAAGCTGGCGCCCTTAAGCCTGCTCAGAACCGCGCCGAGCGGGCCGATATCTGTTGGAACGCCATTGGTGTAGGCGATCATCTGACCGGAGTAAGGCGAGACTCGTGGGCCGGGAGTCAGAATTCCAACGAGGTTAAGCGGATCGGCGGCGGAGATGATCACCGTCTCCTGCTTTGTCTCGGAGCGGCGGGTGGCGCGCAAAAGATCTACCGCTTCCGGAAGAGCAAACTGCTCGCCGACGTAACCGTTTACAAACCTCCCACCCCGAATCTCTCCCCTAGCTTCGAGCGTGCGGTAAATCTGGAGCACAGTTCGCCACGAAGGCGCGCAGCTCTCCCGCCCGAGCAGCTCGCGGGAGATGATTCCATAGCGCCTGAGGAGTTGGCGCGCCATGAAGTCGGCGGAGCGCTCTGAAACTTCTGCAACGGCAGCCTCTGAGCGCCAGAGCGACCAGCGGCCGACGGGCATCAGCCGCTCCGCAGATCGGCCACCTGAGATGACTCGAAGCCGCTGTCTCCTCGGCTGTCGCTTGGCTTCCGGCATGATCAAAACCCGCAGCCCGGCGATGCCGTCGCCGCTGACTAGTCCGGCAGCCACAAGCTCCCATAGAGCTTCTTCGGCCCTGCTCTTGAGCAGGCCGCTGCCGCGCGCGATATCGGACAAGAAAGAGGCTCCATGCTTTTCCAAATGACAGAGCACCTCTCCCGCTGCCCCGGAAAGAGCGGCGCTTGGCGTCCGCTCCGTCAGGAAATGGCCCAGGTCGTCGCGCAGAACAAATGAAATCGGCGCTGCCCTGCCAGGCGAGTGTCTTCGCCTCTTTCTGTGATTCACTTCCGTTGCTTCTCCCTCTTCCTTTCCATTCGATCTCAGCCTTCCCCAGCTCACGACGCCGGCGAGGCATAGATCTTCCAGCGCTTTTGGATCGTACTCGGCCACGCGGCCCGGCAGCACGTGCTGCTCCCAGGCCGGCGCCGGCAGCTCGAGCCCCTGCAACTGGCCGATGATCTCCGCCACTCCGTCGCGGCCGCGAAGCTGTGTCCCACGCTGCACATGCTGCCAGCAAAATAAAAATCTCAGAAAGTCGGCGGGGCTGACCGGCTCGATCTCGCGCCGCAACTGTCCGAGCGTCAGGCGGTGGATTCTGGCGAGAAGTCCGCGCTCGCACCATTGGATCCCTCCCTCAACACCGGCCCGCGCCGTGAACTCTCCTCTGAGGACCATGCCGGCGAGTTCAAGCGCGAGTAGCGCTTGCTCTACGGTCCGAAGCGGCAGGCCTAGTCTTCCGGCAAGCGAGGCTGCTGTGACCGGCCCGGTTATCTCGATCCACCCGTGGATAACTTTTCGCGCGGCCTCTTCCAGAGATGGCGGATCTACGGCGTTCAACGGATCGCCTATCTCCGGATCGAAACGCCCTTCCGGAAGCAGACAGCGGACGAGGCCGAGACGCTCGGCGGCAACGTACGCTCGCCGCTCTTCTGCATTTTTGGCTAACCGCCAACATGCAACCGTCGCTCTTCGCTCCGCAATCAAGCTCTGCGCCCACGCCGACCAGACCCCAGCGTCCTCCAACGGGAGAATGCACACCGAAAGCAATAGATCGTGCAGCTCCTCGGCATCGCGCACGTCGGGCCATGCCTGGGCGCAAACTTGCCCAATGGCCTCCGGGCTTAATATTCCCAATCCCCGCGCCAGATCCGGGTCGGTTCGCCTGAGCGAAACCGCGCGCGCCCGTCTCTCCTCCAGCGGCGCGTCATCTAAAAATGCGTACGGATTCGCGTTGAGGATCTCATGCGCCATGGGCGACGGCGCCGGCGTATCGACGGCAGTTACGCGCAACTCGCCCGATTCGATTGCCGTGAGGATTCCCGTCAGACCGTCAACATCCATTGCCTCGCGCAGGCAATTCCGGACAGTTTCTTCAACCAGCGGGTGATCCGGCACCGTGATCGGCCCCGCGCGATTATCCTGGCACATGAGCTGCTCGGGAAAGACCGCGCCCAGCAGATCTTCCGCGCGCATCCGCTGCAGCGCGATCGGCACTTTTTTTCCGCCGCTGAATCTCAGCAGGGCGAGGGCCCGCGTGGCGTTCCAACGCCAGCGATTGGTAAACATCGGCGACGCGAGCGCCGCTTGGACCAGATCGCGCTCTACGTTGGCGGCGCGCACCAGCGCGAAGACGCCGTTCAGGGGAAACGAGTGCTGCTCGCCGAGTGAAATGACGATGCCGTCGTCGGTCGCCGCCGCCTGAAGCTCCCGGTCCCAAGTCACGCAGAAGCGCTTGCGCAGAGCAAGCCCCCAGGCGCGATTGATCCGCCCTCCGAATGGAGCATGGATGACGAGCTGCATTCCGCCGGCCTCGTCGAAGAAGCGCTCCGCCACGATGCAACGATCCGTGGGCACGCAGCCGAGCAGCGCCTGCGTCTCACGCACATAGGCGACGGCTTGCTCTGCCGCAGGCTTCGTCACGCCGCACTCCTGCTCCAGCCAGGTCACCGCGGAAGCAACATCATCGAGCCGTGCGGCGACCTCCCTCCTTAGCTCGGAAACGGCGGACGAAAGCTCTTGCGTACGCGCCGGCGCCTCACCGAACCAAAACGGGATCGTCGGCGGCAGCCCGTGAGCGTCCTCGACCCAGACTTTTCCGGAAGAGACCCGGCGAATGCGCCAGGAGTTGTTGCCCAGCAGGAAGATATCCCCGGCCAAGCTCTCGATCGCAAAGTCCTCGTTGACCTTGCCGACAAAGGTCTCGTCCACAGCCTGAATCACGTCATAGTCCGCCGTCTCCGGAATAGCGCCGCCGTTTGTGATCGCGGCGAGCCGGGCGCCACGCCGGGCGCGCAAACGATTGTGAACCTGATCGCGGTGAATGTAAGCCTGCCGCCGTCCCCTTCTGCCGGCAATCCCCTCGGAAAGCATCTCAAGTACTCCGTCAAATTCTTGCCGCGTCAGATTCCTGTATGGATAGGCCCTGCGCACGAGGCGAAACAAATCCTCCTCGCCGATTCCCGAGTTTAACGCCGGTTCATCCGCGGACCCGGCCTTGGCGGGCGGCGCTATGCTCGCCACGGTGGCAACCATCTGCTGGGCCAATATATCGATCGGCTTTGCCGGAATGTTCACGCGATCCAGCTCGCCCGCCTTGACCGCTCGGATCGCCGCGGCGCATTGGAGAAGGTCGTCGCGGGTCAATGGATAAAATATTCCTTTGGGCACCGCGCCCAGCCAGTGGCCTGAGCGCCCCACTCGCTGGAGCAGCGTCGCCAGACTGCGCGGCGCGCCGATGTGGCACACCAGCTCCACGTGACCGATGTCGATACCCAGTTCCAGAGAGGCCGTCGCGACGACCACCGGCAGATCGCCGGATTTGAGTTTCTCCTCCACCTCAAGACGGCTCTTGCGCGAAAGGCTTCCATGATGCGCGCCCACGCATCCCTCTCCCAGGCGCATGGTCAACTGATGGGCGACGCGCTCCACGAGCCTCCGCGTGTGAACGAAGAGCAGCGTGGCGCGGCGGGACTTCACCTGCGTGACGATCCGTCTGTAAATTTCATCCCAGATTTCCTGAGTCGCGATCGGACCCAGATCTTGGTCTGGAACCTCCACGGACAGGTCGAGCGCGCGCCGGTGGCCGATGTCGACGATAGCGCAGTCTGGTTCGACCCTTCGGTAAAACTCAGGGCCCTGAGCAAGTCGAAGGGCAAGCTCACCACCCTGAGGGAACCCGAAGGGCGGCATGCCGTCGCCGCGAATCCGCCCTGTTCCAACCAGCAGCCGCGCGATCTCCTCCACCGGTTTCTGCGTGGCGCTGAGACCGATGCGCCGCAGCGGCTGCTCGGCCAGAGCATCGAGCCGTTCGAGGGACAGTGCCAGGTGAGAGCCGCGCTTGTCACCGGCCACGGCATGGATTTCATCTACGATGACGGTCTCTGCAGTTCTGAGAAGCTGACGGCTCCGTTCAGCCGTCAACAAAATGTAGAGAGACTCCGGAGTGGTGATCAGGATGTGCGGCGGCCGCCGCGCCATGAGACGGCGCTCGCCGGCAGGCGTGTCCCCTGATCTGACTGCGACCCGGATCTCAGGAAGAAAAAGGCTTTCGGCCTCGGCCAGGCGCAGGATCTCGGCCAGAGGCTCGCGCAGGTTTTTTTCGATGTCGTTACCGAGCGCCTTGAGCGGCGAGACGTAGACGACGCTGGTTTGATCTTTTAGACTGCCCGATAGGCCCCGCTCGACGAGTCTATTGATCGACCAGAGAAATGCTGCGAGGGTCTTGCCCGATCCTGTCGGCGCGGCGATAAGGGTGTGCTCTGCCGCGCAGATATGTCTCCAACCCTGCTCCTGCGCCAGCGTCGGCTGCGGAAAACGCTCCTCGAACCAGCGGCGCACCAGCGGATGAAATGGGATGCTGGTCATAATGAAGAGATTAGAGAATCGACGGTAGAGGATCTTCTATCATCAGTGGTGGGTCATTTTGTCAGAGATCCTTCACTTCGTTCAGGATGACAAGTCTCTGTAATGTCATTCTGAGCAACGCGAAGAATCTCTATTTCTTTCACACATTGGCTCGCAACTCTGACAATGACCCACTACCCCGTCTTCGGTCTTGCAGATGTCAGTAGATCACGTCGCCGAGTCTCTCCCAACGAACCCAGCGGTCGCTCCCGTCCCAGGACCAGTAAATAAGGAACGCCTTTCCTTTAACGTCGTCCAGGTCGACGAAACCCCAGAAACGGCTGTCGTAACTTTTGTCCCGGTTGTCACCCATAACAAATATATGGTTCTCGGGAACGCGCTTGGGACCGTAGTCGTCCCTGATCTGGATGCCTCCCGACGCATCATCGCGGTCAAAATAGGCGTGCGGGTCGTCAATGGGCTGGCCGTTGACGTAGATCTTCTTTCCCCGGATCTCCACCGAATCCCCCGCTACTCCGATCACCCTTTTGATAAAATCCTTCGTGCGGTCCTCGGGAAATATGAAGACGACCACGTCGCCGCGCTGCGGCTTTTTAAATTGCAGCAGATAATGGCTCCATAAAGGCATGCGGACTCCGTAGGCCAGCTTGTTGACCAAGATATGGTCCCCGATCTGCAAGGTCGGGATCATGGAGCCGGAAGGAATCTTGAATGCCTGAACGATGAAGGTGCGGATGAACAGCGCCAGCACCAGGGCCGTGCCGATCGCCTCGGCATACTCCCGAAAAGTCGATTTACCTCTTTTGTTTTGTTCCGCCACGGTCGATTCCAAGTCTATTAGCCTCCGCTTCCTAGTTTCGAGTTTCGAGAAATTTCGCGCGACTCGAGCAACCCGAAACTGTTTTATACTTTCAAGGCGGCCAGGAACGCCTCCTGCGGAATCTCCACCCGCCCGACCTGCTTCATTCGCCTCTTTCCCTCTTTCTGTTTTTCCAAAAGCTTGCGCTTGCGGGTGATATCTCCGCCGTAGCATTTGGCCGTCACATTCTTCCTCAGCGGCTTGACGCTCTCGCGCGCGATCACCCGGCTGCCGACCGCCGCCTGGATGACCACCTCGAAAAGCTGGCGCGGAATCAGCTGGCGCATGCGCTGGGCGAGATCGCGGCCGCGTTGATACGCCTTATCCTTGTGAATGATCATCGACATCGCGTCCATCGGCTCGCCGTTGATGCGGATGTCGAGCCGGACCAAATCTCCGGGGCGGTAGCCAGCCACCTCGTAATCCATCGAAGCGTAACCTCGGCTGAGCGATTTGAGGCGGTCATAAAAATCGACCATGATCTCGTTCAGAGGCAGCTCGTAGACCAGCACCGCCCTCGTCGGTCCCAGGTAGCGAATCTCTTTCTGCGATCCTCTCTTCTCCTCGCACAGCTTGAGGATCCCGCCGAGATATTCCTGAGGCAGGTGGATGGTGGCCACGATCACCGGCTCTTCCACTTGATCAATATCCGATTCTGCCGGCAGTTTGACCGGATTGTCAATGAGTAGCTCCTTCCCCGAGCGGGTGACGACCCGGTAAACCACGGTCGGCGCGGTCGTGATCAGGTTCACGCCGTATTCGCGCTCGAGCCGCTCGCGCACAATGTCCAGGTGGAGCAGTCCGAGAAAGCCGCAGCGAAAGCCGAACCCCAAAGCCTGGGAAGTCTCCGGCTCGAAGGTAAACGCCGAGTCGTTGAGCCGGAGCTTCTCGAGCGCGTCCCTCAGCGCCTGATAGTGGCCGGAATCCGCCGGATAAAGACCGCTGAAGACCATCGGCTTCATCGGCTTGAAGCCTGGAAGCGGCTGCGTCGCCGGCTCCGCCTCGCTCGTGATCGTGTCGCCGATCCGGGTCTCGCGGATCTCCTTGATCCCCGCCATCAAGAAGCCGACCTCGCCGGCTCTTAACTCAGGAACTTCGATCGGGCTTGGAGAAAAAATCCCCAGCTTGGTGACCTCGAAGATTTTTCCGCTCGACATCATGCGGATGCGCATGGCTTTGCGAACGACGCCGTCGAAGATCCGGATCACCACCACGGTGCCATGGTAGGGATCAAACCAACTGTCGAAGATCAAAGCGCGAAGCTGACCCTGCGTATTTCCCCGCGGCGGCGGAAAGGAGTTTACGATCCCTTCGAGGATGGCTTCGGTTCCGACCCCCTCCTTGGCGCTGGCCAAAATCGCCTGCGAGCCATCCAACCCGATGATCTCTTCAAGCTCTTTTTTTACCCGTTCGGGGTCCGCGCTCGGCAGATCGATTTTGTTGATGACGGGAAGAATCGCCAGATCGTGATCCAGGGCCAGTTGGCCGTGGGCGACTGTCTGGGCCTCCACACCCTGAGCCGCGTCGACGACCAACAGCGCCCCCTCGCAGGCAGCCAGACTGCGCGACACCTCGTAGGTAAAATCCACGTGGCCCGGCGTGTCGATGAGGTTCAGCATATATTCCAGCCCGTCCTTTGCCTGGTAACGCAGCCGTACCGAGCTGGCCTTGATGGTGATGCCGCGCTCTTTTTCCAGATCCATGCTGTCGAGGAACTGGTCCGTCCGCTCGCGCTCGCTCACGGCGCCGGTGTGTTCGAGCAGGCGGTCGGCCAGGGTGGACTTCCCGTGGTCGATATGGGCGATAATCGAGAAGTTTCGTATCTCTGAGATGCCCATACCTCTTTAACCTCTATGGCAGTTCAAGCTTTTCGACCCTGGTTATCTCAATGCTGTTCACTATGAACTCACTCCGACAAGCACACCTTACAAGTACCGCTACATTAGAAAAATCACTTTTTACCCTTTGTAGCCTCTCAAGAATTTGTTGTGCATACTGTCTGTTCGTTATCGCCTCTCCTGCCGCTATAACCCCGTGAGTTCCCAAGCCAGCAAGTAAAATCCACCAAAAGTTTTCAGTGCCATGCAGCATCTGGTGCCACACGATCAGGCCATAATCCACCTCTCCCTTCCTCGCGTCGCTTGTTAAGTTTTCTCCACCAAGATAAATTCCCCATTGGTCATCCACTTCATGAAATCTAAGAGAACCAATATTGCTCAGCAACTTTTCAGTGACCTTACAATGAATAGGCCCGCCCAAGACTAATCGATCAACCGGCATATCCACGAATTTTTTCCAGTCTTCTTCTCCATTGTCTTTTGCGTACGAGAGATCGATTTTCGATTTATCCACCCCCAGTTCCGATAAAGCCCGCACGGCTCCGCTCAGAGCCATAGCCTCCCCGCTTCCTGGGGCCTGTCTTTCCGGCAGCGCAAGAGGAAGGGCTGCTACAGTAACACTCAATATTCTCCGTGGACTTGCTACCAGATCATCAACCATGGGCCACAATTTTGCTATGGGTCCAAGCTCTTTTTCCAATAGGATCGCATCGACAATGGTCGCAACGACAAATCCCGCGAAAAGAGATGCAAATAGAGAAGCCCATGCGGAAATAGAGCTATTCAAATCAGACGATACCAAACCAAAAGAAGACGGCGTGACAGCAATGAAGGCAAACAGAAATAACAGAAAGGTAAGCCCTAAAGCCCATTTATATAGTTTCTTCCCCTGCAGGATTATGCAGATGAAGTGCAATGTATCACTCATGAGCAATTAACAATATTTTTCTTAACCTCCTTTCCAGGTCAGGGGCTATCCCAGACTCGATACAAAAGTCGTGGAAGCTGGTCTGAATTTTCTCCCAGCCTATTTGTAAAAGCCGTGAGATTACTCTGAGCTTGATTGACACATCTTTTTCCAAAAACATCGACTTGCTTTGAGTCCGCAATGAGACATTGACAAGCGAATACTTCATTTGACTTTTAAGGACGTAATAGGAGCACTGAAGATCCCAAGAATAACCTTCTAAGATCCATTGGCAGCAAAGAAGCTTCTGGATCGCTGCAAAGGACAACCAACGGAGCCCCGTCTGAAGCTGTATAATTTCATTTTTCCCTAATGTCTTTAGGACAAGCCAGTCTGTAAATTGTTCCTCATATACCCTTAAATCACTGGTCGCAGCATTTGCCAAAAGAGGCCCCTGCTTCTGTGATAACACAGCGTCCAGGTTTTTTTTAAGGCCTTCATTCGCGACCCTTGCAACGTCAATGGGATCGAAGGCACCATCAGCGTCTACGATAATAACGCCATCAACTCGAAGGCAGGAGGAATAAGTAAGAAGGCTTTGGCGAGCAATGGAAAAGTTTGTCTTGTGCTTAGAGTAAATAAGATGGTCGACAGCCTTGGACAATCGGTCAAGACTATCAGTATCTTTTGTAGTGGTTAAACAAAAAACCGTATCCATTTTTACTGGCACTACTTTTTTAAGCAGTGTTTGAATCTCATGAAGGTACGCGGTCAACTCCGGCTCAGGAATCCCTAATCCCATCGAACATAATGCTATCTTTTGCTCCGATGGCATCGCTACCTTCCTTTCCTATGCCACGCCCAAGCGGTCTCAAGAATGGAAGTCAGCGAAGAAAAGCGCGGCTCCCAACCGAGCTCTCTTCGGGCCTTCTCCGAGCTGCTTATCAGGACAGGAGGGTCACCCTGGCGCCTTTCGCAGATCTTTGTAGAAATCTTTCTCCCTGTAACCCGGCGGGCCTCTTCAATCACCTCGTTAACAGAGTATCCCCGTTCCGTGCCCAGGTTAAAGATTCCACTCGCCTCATTTTTTGTCGCCCACTCCAAGGCGAGCCAGTGGGCTAAGGCTAGGTCACTTACGTGGATGTAGTCTCGGATACACGTCCCATCTTTTGTGGGATAGTCCGTTCCATAGATCTCCAAATGGTCCTGTTGACCCAAAGCCGTCTGCAGAGTTCTTGGAATCAGATGCGTCTCAGGTTCGTGATCCTCTCCGAGTTCTCCTTCCGGATCTGCGCCCGCGGCATTAAAATACCTGAGGTTAACAAAGTTCAGCCCATAAGCGCGACGGTAATCAGCAAGAATGCGCTCGACGATAAGCTTTGTCATCCCGTAAGTGTTCACTGGCTCCAAAGGATGGTCTTCAGTGATTGGGACTTCCTTGGGAAAACCGTAGACAGCGCAGGTTGAGGAGAGGATAAGAAACCTGACTTCATGCTCAAGCATCGCTCTCAAAAGGTTAAGGGAATTTTTGACGTTGTTTTCATAATACATTCTTGGATCGTCCATAGATTCTCCAACGTAGGCAAAGGCGGCGAAATGGACAACTGCATCTACTTTATGGCTAGAAAAGCACTGCCGTAACCTCTCTTCATCAGCCAAGTCTCCCTGAACCAATTGTTTTCCTTTTACAGCCCAGCGGTGTCCCCGAGAGAAGTTATCGTAGACGAGGACGCTGTATCCTTTCCTCTCCAGCTCCTTAACCGTATGAGCGCCTACATAACCGGCGCCGCCTGTAACGAGAACTTTCACTGCGCTGCTTCCAGTTTGCTGCGAAAATATTCAATGGTTGCTTGAAGGCCTTCCTCCAGCGGGACGAGCGGTTCCCAACCGAGCAGCTCTCGCGCCTTGGAGATGTCCGGCTGGCGGACCTGAGGATCGTCTTGCGGCAAGGGGTGAAACTCTATCGAACTCGAAGAGCCCGTGAGCTCGATGATCTTTTTGGCAAAGTCCAGGACCGTCATCTCGTAAGGATTTCCCATATTCACCGGCAGGTGGTAATCCGCTTCCAGCAGCCGATGTATCCCCCGCACCAAATCGTCGATGTAGCAGAAACTCCGCGTCTGCGTCCCCTTTCCATAAGCCGTGAGCGCTTCGCCCTTAAGCGCCTGCGTGATGAAGTTCGGCACCACGCGCCCGTCCCGCATCCTCATGCGCGGGCCATAGGTGTTAAAGATCCGCACGATGCGAGTGTTCAGCCCGTGATAGCGATGGTAGGCCATGGTCATCGCCTCGGCGAAGCGCTTCGCCTCATCGTAGACCCCCCGCGGGCCGATCGGGTTCACGTTTCCCCAGTAGTCTTCCCTCTGGGGTCTGACCAGAGGATCGCCGTACACCTCGGAAGTTGAGGCGAGAAAAAAGATCGCCTCTTTAGCCTTGGCCAAGCCCAGCGCATTATGGGTCCCCAAAGAGCCCACCTTGAGGGTCTGAATCGGCATCTCCATGTAGTCCACGGGACTCGCCGGCGAGGCGAAATGCAACACCATGTCGAGCGGCCCGTCGACCTGGATAAAGCGAGTGACATCCTGATCGACCATGGCAAAACGGCTGTTCGACGAGAACGCAGCGATGTTCTCGCGGCTGCCCGTCGAGACGTTGTCCACACACACGACCTGATCCCCGCGCTTGAGGAAACTCTCGCACAGATGGGAACCGATGAACCCGGCGCCGCCGGTGATCAGGATCCTAGCCATCTTTCCTGCCGATGGAGAAATAGGCGAAACCCAGCTTCCTCAGCTCCGCCGGATCATAGATGTTGCGCCCGTCAAAGATCACGGGCTGCTTGAGAAGCTCCTTGATCGTCTGAAAATTCGGCCGTCGAAACTCATTCCATTCCGTGATGATGAGGAGCGCGTCGGCGCCCTTCAATGCATCGTAGTTGCGCCGATAATAACGGATGCGGTCGCCGAAGATCTTCTTCGCCTCATCCATCGCCTCGGGATCATGGGCTTGAATAACCACCCCAGCCTTCAGCAGCGACTCAATGACCACAATCGATGGCGCGTCGCGCATGTCATCCGTGCGCGGCTTGAAGGAAAGTCCCCAGATGGCGAAGGTCCGGCCCGAGAGATCCGGCCCGAAATGACGCTTGATTTTCTCTACCAAGAGACTCTTTTGGCGCTCGTTGACCTTCTCCACTGCGCTTAGAAGCGGAAGCTCAAGCCCCGGCTCCCCCATGCCGATCATCGCGCGGATGTCTTTGGGGAAACAGGAGCCGCCGTATCCCACACCAGGAAAGATGAAGTGCGGGCCGATGCGGCGGTCCATCCCGATGGCCCGGCGCACCTCGCTCACGTCCGCCCCCACCTTCTCGCACAAGTTAGAGACTTCATTGATGAAGGAGATCTTCGTGGCCAGCATCGCATTCGCCGCGTACTTGCTCATCTCCGCGCTGCGCGAGTCCATGACCAGGATCGGATTTCCGGTGCGCACAAACGGCTCGTAGAGCTCCTTCAACTGCTCGATGGCAGCCGGATCTTCGCTCCCCAACACCACCCGGTCCGGCTTCATGAAATCATCCACCGCGGCCCCTTCCTTTAAAAACTCCGGATTGGAAACGACCGCGAAAGGATGCTTGGCGATCGCCGCGATGACGCTTCTGATCTGCTCGACGGTTCCCACCGGCGCGGTGCTTTTGTTGACCACGACTTTATAACCGTTCATCGCCTTTCCGACCGCTTTCGCCGTGGCCAGCAGCTGCTCAATATCGGCCCTTCCATCCGAGTCTTGCGGCGTGCCGACGGCGATAAAAATAATGGAGGCCTGACGCACCGCCCCCGCCAGATCCGTGGTAAAGGAAAGCCTCTGCTCCTCCAGGTTGCGCTGCACCAGCTCCTCAAGCCCGGGCTCATAGATCGGCACCTTGCCGGCCTTCAACGCTGCAATCTTCGCTTCGTCAATATCGACGCAGATCACGTCATTGCCGCTCTCCGCGAAGCAAGTGCCCGCGACCAATCCCACATATCCCGTGCCGATCATAGCCAGGTTCATACTCTCTTCCTCTCGTCGAGAATCTCCTTGACGACGTAAATCGGTTTGTCCTGCGATTCGTGATAGGTCCGGGCCAGCATCTCTCCCAACAACCCCATGGTGATGAATTGAAAGCCAATGACGATCAACAGGATCGAGAGCAAAAGCAGCGGCCGGCCGCCGATCGCCACCCGGTATAGGATCTTCTCCAGAGTGAGATAGACGGCGATAAGAAACCCGATCCCGCCGCTCATGAGACCGATCAATCCAAAGATGTGCAGCGGTCGCGTGGCATAGCTGAGCAGGAACTTGACTGTCAGCAAGTCCAGAAGCACGGGGAAGATCCGGGCGATGCTGTACTTCGATTTTCCCCATCGCCGCGGCCGATGGTGGACCTTGATCTCAGTGATCTTCGCTCCGCGTTCGAAGGCGATCGCCGGGATGAAGCGATGCATTTCCCCGTATAGCCGCAGCTCTTTCGCGATGTCGCGGCGCATCGCCTTCAGCATGCAGCCATAATCATGCAGCGGGACCCGGGTGATCCAGGAGATCAGGCCGTTGGCTATCCGAGAGGGAAGGCGGCGGCTCCAGAAAGGGTCCATTCGAGGAAAACGCCAGCCGCTGACCAGGTCGAATCCTTCATCGAGCTTGCTGAGCAGCGCCGGGATATCTTTGGGGTCGTTCTGTCCGTCCCCATCCATGGCCAGAATAATGTCCCCCTGAGCGTAAGCGAGGCCGGCTGCGACCGCCGCGGTCTGGCCGAAGTTCCGTTTTAAGCAAAGCGCTTTCAGGCGAGGCTCCATTCTATAAAGGCGCCTCAGGATCGGATAGGTTCCGTCCGTGCTGCCGTCATCCACCACGATGATTTCAGAATTCCTTCCCAGGAGATCGAGCACCGAGCGTACCTCGTGGATCAGCGGCTCCAGGCTCTCCTCTTCATTGTAAACCGGAATGATGACCGACAAATCCACAAGTCCTCGCTTTGCGGCTTCGACTGAGCTCAGCCGAAGCCTCGGAATCTCTCCGCCAAAATACTGTGGCGGACAGATCTCACATCTGCAAGCGCGTTTGTCTTAGGTATGAAAATCCGTCAGCTCTACGAAGCGTTGATAGCGCTCCTCGATGTCAGCCAGTGAAAGCGAGCTCAACCGCTTCAGCCCAAAGTCTTCGACCGTGAAGGAGGCGACCACGCTGCCGTAGACGATCGCGCGCCTCAGCCCGCCCTGGCCGGAATCGCGCGAGCGCGCGAGCTGGCCGAGAAAACCGCCCGCGAAGGAGTCCCCCGCTCCGGTCGGGTCGAAGACCTCTTCCAAGGGATAGGCCGGAACGGCGAAAACCGAGGAATCCGAAAACTGTAGGACGCCGTATTCTCCCCGTTTGATCAGAACCGTCTTCGGACCCATCTTCAGGATCGAGCGGGCGGCGCGGACGATGTTATGGTCGCCGCTCAGCAGGCGCGCCTCGGAGTCGTTGATCACCAGCGTCTCGATTCGGGGCAACACCTTGCGCAGCGCCTCGACGCTCCCCTGGATCCAGTGATCCATGGTATCACACGCGACCAGCCGAAAACACCTGAGCTGACTCAACACCTCCAACTGCATCTCCGGGTCGATGTTTCCCAGAAAGACATACTCCGCGTCCCGGTAAGCCTCGGGCAACCGGGGCACAAAGCCCGTAAGCACATTGAGATGCAGCTCGAGGGTGTCGCGCACATTGAGATCCTCATGGTATCGTCCCCGCCAGTGAAACGTTTCGCCCCTCTCTCTTTTCAGCCCCTGGAGGTCGATCCCGCGTTGGGTGAACAGGTCGATATACTCCTGAGGAAAATCCTCCCCGACAACGCCGACGACCCGGACCGGGGCGAAGAAGCTCGCTGCCACGGCAAAGTAGGAGGCCGAGCCTCCGAGCACCCGCTCAGCCGAGCCGGAGGGAGTTTCGATCGAATCAAACGCCACCGTTCCAACTACCAAAATGCTCATATGGGTTTCGGACTTCGGGACCTACGTCTGTGTCATTCTGAGCCCTTCGCTCTTTGTCATTCTGGGCGGAGCGAAGAATCTACTTTCCCGCTCAGGATAAACTCCGCGAAGAATCTGTTGGAGCGTGAGACCCTTCGCTACGCTCAGGGTGACATCAGCACGTCTCACCTCACGTATTTCCCGATCAGCGGCGCCAGCTCGCGGCGCCTCCTAGCGGATATCTTGCGCCTGTCAGTGATGATGGCATCCTTCAAGGCGGTGGCGCAGCCGCACGATCTTCGTTCCGGCAAACGGCTTAGAACTCTCCGGATGACGCGCTGCGCCAGCTCCACGTTTTGCCTTAGAACCGTCAACACGCGCTCGATCTCCACATTACCTGCGGCCTGGTTCCAGCAATCGTAATCCGTGGCCAGCGCCAGCGTGGCGAAGCAGATCTCCGCCTCGCGCGCGAGCTTGGCCTCCTGGAGATTGGTCATCCCGATCACATCGGCGCCCCAACTGCGATAGAGACGGGATTCCGCGCGCGTGGAAAACTGCGGCCCCTCCATGCAGAGATACGTCCCCTTCGGATGGACCTCGGCCCCCTCGTCCCGAGCCGCGCCACACAACGCTTCAGAAAGGAACGGGCACAACGGGTCGGCCAAGCTTACGTGCGCGACTATCCCCTTGCCGAAAAAGGTGCTGGGCCGCTGCGTGGTGCGGTCGATGAACTGATCGGGAATGACCACATGGCCTGGGGCGATCTCTTCCTTGAGGCTCCCGACCGCGCTCACGGAGATGATTCGCTCCACACCAAGCTTCTTCATTCCGAAGATGTTCGCGCGGAAATTTACTTCCGTTGGAAGCCAGCGATGTCCCCTGCCGTGGCGCGGCAGAAATATCACTTCCGTTCCATCTAGCTTCCCCTTCACATAGACATCCGATGGCCGTCCAAAAGGCGTGCTCACCCCGACCTCGCGGATCTCTTCCAGCCCTTTCATCTGGTAGAGGCCGCTGCCGCCGATAACGCCGACGATCTTCCGCTCCGCCGCCACTCACCCTCCTTTAGTGAGGAGTGAGAAGTGAGGCGTGAGGAGGGTGAACGAATTTTAACTGCTCACTGCTCACTGTTTCACTGCTCACGCCCATGAGTTGCCCGCAGGCGGCGTGGATGTCGTCTCCGCGAGGGGCGCGGATGTTGACCTGGTGCCCCTGAGCGCGCAGCAGGTTCTGGAACTCCTCGATTTCTTCCCGCGTCGGTCTCTCGAAGGGACTGCCGCGATGAGGGTTGAAGGGGATTAGATTGATTTTCGAGCGGATGCCGCGCAGGAGCTGGCTGAGCCTCCGGGCATCCTCTGCAGAGTGATTGAGGCCGCGCAGCATGACATACTCGAAGGTAATCCGCCTGCGCTTCGGGATCGGCAGGGAGCGACAGCACTCGATAAGCTCGGCGAGAGAATACTTGTGGTTGACCGGCATGAGTTGTGATCGCAGTTCGTCCGTCGTCGCATGGAGCGAGACCGCCAGATTCACCCGGCTCTCTTCCATGAGCCGTTTGATCTGCGGGACAAGACCCACGGTGGAAAGAGTCACCCGACGCGCAGAGAATCCCAAGCCGCTCTCCGCATCCGTCATGATCCGCAACGCCCTCAGCGTCTGCGGGTAATTCGCCAGCGGCTCGCCCATCCCCATCAGCACCAGATGGCTAATCCTCACTCCCGGCTGCAGTGTCCGCGCCGCCTCGATAACCTGATCCACGATCTCGCTCGAGCGCAGGTTTCGCTTGAGTCCCATTAACGCGGTGGCGCAAAAGGCGCAGCCCAGACCACAGCCCGCCTGGGTGGAAATGCATAGGGTGAGACGCTTCGCCTCAGGAATAAGGACGCTCTCGATGCTCAAGCCGTCCGTCAGCCCGAAAAGGAACTTGACCGTCCCATCAGCGGACGCGTCGCTGCGCAGCGTCCGCAGACGGCTGACCGCGAATGCCTCGTCCAAAGCCCCACGGAGCCTAGCCGAGAGATCGCTCATCTCAGCGAATGAGGCGGCCCCCTTGCGATAGAGCCAGCGCTGGATCTGATCGGCGCGATAACGCGGCTCCCTCCGCTCGGTCAGCCAGCTCGCCAGCTCCTCTCGGCTCAGCTCCTTGATATTGCGCTTCGCCACAGGACAGTCACCTTCAGGGCTTCCGGTCACTATGAATTTCTTGCGGTTTAAAGAAAAAAGCAATCTCCGAGGCCGCGGTCTCTCGCCCGTCGGAGCCGTGGACCGCATTTTTTTCAACGTCCTTTCCCCACTCTCGGCGGATCGTTCCCGGCGCCGCCTTGGCTGGGTCGGTCGCGCCCATGATCTCGCGATTCTTCATGATCACGCCCTCTCCTTCCAGGACAGAAACCAAAATAGGGCCGGAGGACATGTACTCAGTGAGGCTGGCAAAGAAGGGCCGTTCCTTGTGGACGGCGTAGAATGCCCGGGCCTGTTCACGGCTCAGGCGCGCGAGCTTCGCCGCCACGATCTTTAGCCCACCGGATTCGAGGCGGCGCAGGATTTCACCGATCAGTCCGCGCGCCACCGCGTCCGGCTTGATGATAGATAGCGTCCGTTCAATCATAATGAAAGTGAACCTCCGAACGTTTAAGGGTTCCAGGGTTTAAGGGTGCTATTAACTCTTTAACTCTTTAACTCTTTAACTCTTTAACCCTTAAACCCTTAAACTCTTCAACCCTTGAACCTTTTCTCAACCCTTTAACACTTCTTGCATCGTCTGGCCGATAAGCGCGGGGGAGGGCGCGGTGCGAATTCCCGCCTTTCTCAGCGCAGCGATCTTTTCCTGCGCCGTTCCTTTCCCACCGGAAATGATCGCTCCGGCATGACCCATGCGCTTGCCCGGCGGCGCTGTCTGACCCACGATGAAAGCTACCACCGGCTTTTTCATGTTGGCCTCGACCCACGCGGCTGCCGTCTCTTCGGCGCTGCCGCCGATCTCCCCGATCAGCGCCACGGCCTGCGTCGCCGGATCTTCGTTGAAGAGCTTCAGCACGTCGATGAAGCCCATTCCATGAACCGGATCCCCGCCGATGCCGACACAGGTCGACTGCCCCAGACCAAGGCGCGTTAACTGATCCACTGCTTCGTAAGTCAGTGTCCCGCTGCGCGACACCACTCCGACCGGCCCCTTCCGGTAGATATGGCCGGGCATGATGCCGATTTTACACTCTCCAGGGGTGATGATGCCAGGGCAGTTCGGGCCGAGAAGTCGAGACCTCTTTCCTTCCAGGTATCTCTTGACCCGAACCATGTCCATCACCGGCACGCCCTCAGTAATGGATATGATCAGCTCGATGCCGGCGTCGGCAGCCTCCATGATCGCGTCGGCAGTGAACGGAGGCGGCACGTAGATCACGCTGGCATTCGCGCCGGTAGCGGCCACCGCCTTGGCAACGGTATCGAAGATCGGAATGCCATCAAAAGAGCTTCCGCCCTTGCCTGGAGTCACGCCGGCAACCATCTGCGTCCCGTATTCTTGACAGGCGCGGGTATGGAACTGTCCGGTTGCGCCCGTGATTCCCTGCGTGACCACCCGCGTATTCTTATCGATCAGAATCGCCATCTAAATAATTTTGAATTTTGAGTTTTGAATGTTGAATTTCTTCTCGGATAATTCAAAATTCACCATTCAAAATTAAAATTTATTTCTTGACCGCCTTGACTATCTTCTCTGCGGCCTCGCCCATGGTCTCCGCGGGAATGATCGCCAGGCCGGATTCCGAGAGGATTTTTCGCCCCTGATCGACCTTGGTGCCCTGGAGCCGGACCACCAGCGGAACCGAGACGCGCACCTCGCGCGCCGCATCCACGACGCCCTGCGCGATCACGTCACAGCGCATGATCCCGCCGAAGATATTGACCAGAACGCCTTCCACGCGCTTATCCGACAGAAGGATTTTGAACGCTTCGGTGACTTTGTCTCTGGTGGCCCCGCCTCCCACGTCGAGAAAATTGGCCGGCTCTCCGCCGCAGAGCTTGATGATGTCCATCGTCGCCATCGCCAGCCCCGCGCCGTTCACCATGCAGCCGATATTGCCGTCGAGGGCAATGTACGAGAGCCCGAGCCGCGAGGCTTCATACTCCTTGGGATCTTCTTCGTTCAGGTCTCTCATGGCTGCGACCTCAGGCTGGCGGAAGAGCGCGTTGTTGTCGAGGTTCATCTTGGCATCCAGCGCCATCAGCTTCCCGTCGCGCGTCAGCACGAGGGGATTGATCTCGGCGAGCGAACAATCCAATTCCACGAATGCGCGAGAGAGCGCTTGAAGCAGCGCAGTGAAAGCTCCGGCCTGCTCATGGCCGAGCCCGAGGCCATAAGCCAGGCGGCGGCATTGAAACGGGAGCAGCCCTACGGCTGGGTCAATGACCTCCTTGAGGATTTTTTCCGGGCTTTTCTGCGCGACCTCCTCGATTTCAACTCCTCCCTCGGAAGAGCCGATGACGGAAACCTTGGATACGGAGCGGTCCAAGACCATTCCCAGATAGAATTCGCGCTCGATGGGCAACCCCTCTTCAACGAGCAGCCGCCTCACCTCCCGCCCTTGAGGTCCGGTCTGATGCGTCACCAGTTTTTTCCCCAGCAGTTCGCCGGCTATCTTTTCCGCCTCCGCGGCGCTCTTCGCCAGCTTGACCCCACCGGCTTTTCCTCTTCCACCAGCGTGGATCTGCGCCTTGACGACGCAGCTCCCGCCCAGCTCGTGGGCGACTATCCCGGCCTCTTGCTGCGTGGATGCGACCCGTCCCTTGGGGACCGGAACTCCGAAACGTTTGAGGATCTCTTTGGCTTGATACTCGTGGATATTCATGAGGTGGGCAAGATGCGGAAAATAAAATTTTAAATGTTGAGTTCTGAATTTTGAATTATAATTTAAAACTCAACCCTTCGAGAGCCTCAGGGTTGACCCTGAGCCATGTCGAATGGGTCAAAATTAAAAATTCAACATTACGCTTTGATGACTCGGTCCATGGCGGCGACCAGTTCCTTCACGTGACCCAGGGACTCCTCGAACAGCTTTCGCTCCCGCGGACTGAGCTCGATCTCGATCACCTTCTCCACTCCTCCTGCTCCGATCATCACCGGCACTCCGAAGTAGTAGCCCTTAACGCCGTACTCCCCTTCGAGGTAAGCGGCGCACGGCAAGATCTCTTTTTTGTCCATGAGGTAGGACTGCGCCATGCGCACCGCGGCCGACGCGGGAGCGTAGAAGGCGGAGCCGGTTTTAAGCAGGGCTACAATTTCGCCCCCGGCATTTCTCACCCGCGCCTCGATCTCGTCCAGCCGCTGGCTGGAGATGAATTTCTCGACCGGCACACCGGAGAGCTGGCAACCGCTGCGCACCGGCACCATGTCATCTCCGTGCCCTCCCAACACCACCGCTGAAACGCTGGCGACGGAAACCTTAAGCTCCTGCGCGATGAAGGTCCGATAGCGCGAGGAATCGAGAATTCCCGATTGCCCGACGACTCGGTTCTTCGGAAATCCGGTGACCCGCTTGACAAGCGTCACCATGGCGTCCAGCGGGTTGGTGATCACGATCACCAAAGCGTTCGGCGCGTAGCTCTTGATGCCCTCGGCCACCTGGCTCATGATCTTGGAGTTGGTTCCCAGCAGGTCGTCGCGGCTCATCCCGGGCTTGCGCACTATTCCCGCGGTCACGATGCAGACATCGGCGCCGGCGATGCCCTCATATTTTGTGGTGCCGGTGATCTGAGCGTCGAAGTTCTCGATGGGCGCGGACTGCAAAAGGTCGAGCGCCTTGCCCTGCGGCAGGCCGTCGATGACATCGTACAGCACCACATCGCCGAGCCCTTTCAAGGCACAGAGATGGGCCATCGTTCCGCCGATATTACCCGCGCCGATCAATGCGATCTTCCTTCGGGGCATGTCTCGTTCCTTTCTTCTCAACCTCTATGAGTTTTTTGAGTTCGTTGGGTTCTTTGAGTTTGTTGAGTTTCAACCCAATAAACCCAATCAACCCAACAAACCCAATAAACCCTTTCTCTTACATGTTGTTAACAATCGCGTCGCCGAACTCGGAGCACTTGAGCAGCTTCGCTCCCTGCATAAGCCGTTCAAAATCATAGGTCACCGTCTTGTTGCTGATAGCACCCTCCAGTCCTTTGACGATGAGATCGGCGGCTTCCGCCCATCCCATATAGCGGAACATCATCTCACCGGAGAGGATAACCGAGCCGGGATTGACCTTGTCGAGGTCGGCATATTTCGGCGCGGTGCCGTGCGTTGCCTCGAAGATGGCATGTCCGGTGTCGTAGTTGATGTTCGCTCCGGGGGCGATGCCGATGCCGCCCACCTGCGCCGCCAGCGCGTCGGACAGATAATCGCCGTTCAAGTTCAGCGTGGCGATCACGTCGTAATCCCTCGGGCGAATGAGGACGAACTGCAGCGTCACGTCGGCAATCGAATCTTTGATGAGCAGCTTCGACTTCCACTTGCCGTCGCCATGGGTCGGCCACAGTTTCAGCGCGGCTTCCACTTCCTTTTTGATGTCGTTCTGTTGGTCGGGTGACATCATGTCGAAGCCGGGATCGATCATCTTCGCGTTATCTTCCACGCTCAGCTTTGGGTTCTGCTCTTTGTTACCTAGAATCCACGTTTCGCGCTCGGTGACGACGTCATTACGGAACTCGCGCTTGGCGAGCGCGTAGCCCCACTCCTTGAAGGCGCCTTCGGTGAACTTCATGATGTTGCCCTTGTGAACGAGGTTGATACTTTTGCGCTTGTTCGCCAATGACCATTTTATCGCAGCGCGAACCAGCCGCTCTGTGCCCTCGACGGAAACCGGCTTGAGCGCGATACCGGCTGTCTCGGGGAAGCGAATCTTTGCGTACTCTTTGGGAAAGTTTTCTTTAAGCAAGGACTTAAACTTTTTATTGTCTTCCGTTCCGTTGATAAACTCGATCCCCGTGTAAATATCTTCCGTGTTCTCGCGGAACACGACCATGTCGACGTATTCAGGATGCTTAACCGGAGAAGGCACACCATTGAAATAACGCACCGGGCGTAGGCAAACGTACAGGTCGAGCAGTATGCGGAGCGCTACGTTCAATGAACGAAAGCCCCCGCCGATCGGAGTCGTCAGCGGGCCTTTGATTCCCACCAGAAATTCCGAAAAAGCCTCGACCGTTTCGTCCGGCAGCCAGTTGTTGAATATCTTGAAGGACTTCTCCCCCGCATAGACTTCCATCCAGTGGACTTTCCGTTTGCCCCTGTAGGCCTTCTCCACCGCCGCATCGAACACGCGCGCCGAAGCGAGCCAAATATCACGGCCCGTGCCGTCGCCTTCGATAAAAGGAATGATTGGATGATCCGGAACCTTGAGCGCCTTGCCAGCACCCAGCGAAATCTTCTGCCCGCCGCTTGGAACTTTGATGTGTTGATATTGTGCCATGGATCTCCCGATGAGTGGTTAATAAATAGCCTAAGAGGCACCGTTGTGTTCCGTGTAACCCTTAGGCTATTTTCTACTACTCGAAGATTTTGAAAAGTATTTCTGTTTTTTAGCTGATCCAGGCAAAAGAGTCAAGATGACGGCGGCTCTGCAGTGAACAGTGTACGCGCGCTCAAGGCCGAGGGGAGCCTGCCCCTCAGCCCCATACTATGTTTCCGCACCCCCACCCTCATCGACGGGCCCACTCTTGAATCTGCCCTACCCCGCGACTATAGTCGAACATTTACTTCACTCCTTCTACAGCAGCAGGGAGAAAATCTTGCAGGTGGTGGTTCGCCAGTTATCTAAAGCCTATAGCTTTTCGTGGGCGCTCAAGGACATCAACCTGGAGCTTCACGCGGGTGAGTGCGTCGCGCTACTTGGGCCGAACGGCGCCGGGAAAACGACTCTGCTCAAGCTGCTCTGCGGTCTTCTCCAGCCGACCACGGGTGAGATTCATATCGA
>JAHFAP010000328.1 GCA_023250495.1 Deltaproteobacteria bacterium
AAAAGCTTCTGGGATTCACAGCCAAGCACCTATGGAAAAACTACCTGACAGGAAAATCCGCTGGAACAAGAGGTGACAGGGAATAGGTGATGGGTGGTGGGCGGGGCCTGAAGGCAAACCCGATTAATCCCACAGGCGAACCGTTCTTTCAACGGGGCGACGAGATCTTCATGGTCTTTACCGCGGACAGTTGGGAGTGATCAGCGCGCAGGCTTGAAGACGGCCACTGCTATTGCAGGTGCTTCTGGATCGCTCTCTGCATAATCGAGTAATCTATGATCGGCTTGGGAAGGAAATCGCTGCACCCCGCGGCCAATGCCTTCTCTCTATGCTCCTCCGCGGCATGAGCGGTCAGGGCGATGATCGGCAAATCTTTGCCCCAGTCCATCTGCCGCAGCGCTCGCGTCGCCTCGTACCCATCCATGACAGGCATCCTGAGATCCATAAGAATCAGGTCGGGCTTTGAGCGCGAGGCCACCTCCAAGGCTTCCTGCCCGTTGGACGCAACCAGGATCTCAAAGCTGCCCAGATGTTCGAGGCGGCGGGCGAGGATTTCTTGATTGTCTTTGTTGTCATCGACTATTAGGATTTTCTTCATGGCCTTTTCCTCGCGACACGAAAGCATTGGGGACGCTAAACGCTATGTCTGGAAACTTCTTTCGCGTGATGGATCGGCTGGTAGGGAATGCTCAGCATGACATGGGTTCCGAGATCGCGCTGGCTTTTAATCTGGAGGCTGCCGCCAAGAAGATCAGCCAAGCGGCGCGCCACCGTCAACCCGAGGCCCAAACCGGAAAACCGGCGGCGCAAGGAGCTATCCATTTGCTGGAAGGGCTGGAACAGGCGCTCAATATGATCCTCCGGAATCCCCAGGCCTGTATCGACGATCTCCAGTTCAACCATCTCACGCTGTGGAGATTTCCGGACCTTCAGGGTGATCTTGCCGCCGGGCGTAAACTTGATCGCATTATGCAGAAGATTCCGCACGATTCGAGCCACCTTGCTGGGATCGCCGAAAATTCGAACCTCCGCCGGTGGCGACTCGACGGAAACCTCAATGGCCTTTTCCTCCAGCAGCTTCTCGTAGCGTCTGACACACTCCCGCAGCATCGCGCCGACATCGAACTCCTCTTCGGCCAGCGCGAGCTCCCCCGCATTCAGAGAGGTCAATATCAGAACATTGTCGATAAGCTCGAGAAGCTCGCCGGAATTTTTGTAGACCCTTTCCAACACCTTGTGCTGCTGTTCCGTGAGTTGGCCGATGAGTTGATCGAGCAGGATGGAGACGAAGCCGATCACTACGCTGAGCGGGGTCCGGAGTTCGTGGGAGATATTCGCTAGGAACTCCGACTTGACATTTTTGAGTTCGACCCTCGCATGCCTGCGCTGCAAGGCGCGCCGGACCAACGCCAGGATGTGGCTGACATCAAACGGCTTGGCGATGTAGTCGAACGCCCCCAGCCGCAACCCTTCGATGGCCGTATCCATGGAGCCATAACCCGTGATGATGATCGCCTCAATATCAGGGTCATGCTGCTTGATCTTCTCCAACACCTTGGTGCCGGAGAGTCCGGGCATCTTAAGGTCCAAGGTCACGAGATCGAAGGGGACTTGATTGAGCATCTCAATCGCATCTCCCGGTCTCTCCGCCGTGTAGACATTGTAGTAGGGCTTAAGGATCACCTTTAACGATTCCCTCGGCCCCATTTCATCGTCAACAACCAGGATGTTTGCTTTATCTTCCATAAATCGAGCCACCACCAGATAATAAAGTAACCGGAGATAACCTGCCCTTGGTACAGCAATTGATGTGCCATTGAGGTGGCCGATCCAACTACCTGAAATGAACGGGGTTTCTTAAAGGCAATACTGAGGACGACAAAATTGGCGGCTAATCGGACAATTTTGCGCAATCGCCGGCCGATCCGGAATCGCTGATCTGGAGTTTCTCCATCCTATAGCGCAACACTCGCCGACTCGTGCCAAGAAGAGAGGCCGCTTTGGTCTGATTAAAGCCGGTCTTTCGCAGCGCCTGCAAAATGATCGTCCGCTCGAACTCGTCTACGGCCTCGCTCAGCGGTCGCGATCCCTCAAGGGCTGCTTGCTTGGGAGAGCCCGTCGGCTCACGGCTGCGCATCTCTACGGGAAGATCCTCCAGCGTGATGGTTTCGTGGGGAGTCAATATCGTGAGCCGCTCGACGAGGTTCTCCAACTCCCGCACATTGCCAGGCCATGCATAGGAGACCATGCAGCCTACCACTGCCGCCGCAAGCCTTTTTGCCGGGACGGAGTTTTCCTGAGCCTTGAGTTTCAGGAAGTGATTCATCAGCAGCGGAACATCCTCCTTTCTCTCGCGCAAGGCCGGAAGATCGACCGAGACCACATTGAGGCGGTAAAAGAGATCCGCGCGGAACCCCCCGCCTTTGGCCAGCTTCTCAAGCTCACGGTTGCTCGCAGCGATAAATCTTACATCCACTTTACTTTCCTCGGTCCCGCCTAAACGAGTGAAAGTTTCGGTCTCGATCGCCCTCAAGAGCTTCACCTGGGTCCCCAAACCCAGTTCGCCGATCTCGTCGAGGAAAAGGGTGCCGCCATCGGCCATCTCGAAGT
>JAHFAP010000152.1 GCA_023250495.1 Deltaproteobacteria bacterium
TCTAAAATCGAAAATCGGATGAGGCCTTCAAGACGAGTTTTTCCAACTCCTCGTAGGGATGAGCGCCGACGAGCGCGTAGCGGCCTGCCCTGAGCCCTTCGACTTCGCTCAGGATGGACTCCGTCGAAGGGCCGATTAAAAATGTCGGAACGGCGTCAACTCCCAGCTCGGCGCATCTCTCCCAATCATTATCCACCGCCTCTTTGAAGCTCCGGCTTACGAGGACTTCTTCTGCCTCGTCGGCGGGCAGGCCGACTTTCTTGGCAATTTCCACCAGGACTTCGCTCTTGCCGATATTCTTTGTGTCGACGAAATAGGCACGGAAGAGCGGGTCGTGGATTTCGTCTCCCTTGCCCCTGCTTTCGGCCCACTTCGCCAGCTCTTGGGCCAGGCGGCTGTTGTAGGTCATATTGCGCTCGCTGTTGTAGGGGAGCCCTTCCTGTTCCATAAGGGCCTTCATGCGCGCGTCCCTCGCGGGAACGGGCGCGCGGCTCTTCCCTGCCGCCGGCGTTTCGGGATGGAGCGGGAACTGGGTGAATTTGACGTTCAGCCCGTAGTTTTTTTTCAATTTCTCAATACGCCCGGTACTGAGGTAGCACCAAGGTCAGACGTAGTCAGAAAAGACTTCGAGGGTTAAAGACTCAGCCATGGTTTCCTCCGTTTCTTTGCGGCAAATTTATTTCTGCAAGGCTTTGCGAAAGGCCTCTCTATGTTCAATGCTGTAGAGGCGGCGAAAATCCTCCGGATAATCCTCGCCGGGCTCGACTTTGAGATCCACGAGGATCGGGCCATCTTCCTTTAAGATTTTGTCGAGCCCTTGATCCCAATCGTCGAGTTTCGAGAACTCATACGTCTTCGGATAGCCAGCCGCCCTGGCGAAGCCCGTGAAGCTCACCTGCCCGGCGCGCGGGATGGGAACGCCTCCGTTGGTCTCGTAAGTGCCGTTTTCGCAAACACAGTGAACGAGATTTTTCGCGCCTGCGTTGGCGATCGTGACCAGGCTTCCGAGGTTCATGAGCAGGCTGCCGTCGCCGTCGAGCACGATCACCCGCTTGTCGGGCCGGCCCAGCGCCAGACCCAAGGCGTGAGAAGAGCCTTGCCCCATAGCGCCGGTGAACGTGTAGTTCCATTCGCTGGGCGAGATGTGAATCCACTCTTGCGCCGCCGTGTAAACCGCCACCACGATCTCGTCCTTCCGGCGGCGGGCCAGAACCTTCAGGCATTCGTCGCGCTTCATCATTTAAATTGGCTCCCTTCCGATCAGCATGACCACGGGCGCCGAGCGCTCATAGGCGCCATCCACTGCGGTCACGATCTTGCCGACGTCCTCGCTTCTCTCGATCAGGTGATGCTCGATTCCCATCGTGTCCAACACCGGCTCCACGATGCGCAGGCCGTATTTCTTGGACTGGGTCGGCGGGACGCCGGGCTCCTTTCCCAGTAGTCCCACCATAAAGCAAACCGGATTTCGTCCCTCGACGGCCACGCCGCGCATCGCGTTAAGCGAATCGAGCAGGCCGGTGTACTGGATGAGCAGCAGGGCGCGCTGGCCGGCGCAGTAGAGGCCGCTGCATACGGAGATCCCCTCGTCTTCCTTGCAAACCTGCACCACTCGAAGCTCCGTATCCCGGAGCATCGGCTTGAGCAGATGCTCGCTGGTCACCCGGTCCGGCAGCGCGACGACGAAGCGGACGCCGGCCCGCTTCACCTCGCGGATGATGTCGTTGGCTTTAAGTGGCGCGTTTTCCATGTGTCCCTCTCCGCTCCGGATTGCCGCGTTTTTTACTTTTTCCCCTTGCCTTGGAGCTCCGCCTTGACCTCGCCCAGGAGGGAGAGATCGGCGACGCGGTCAAGGGGCACGTCCGTCGTCACCTGGGCGTCCTTTTTCATGTTTTCGATCACCGACTTGAGCACGGGCTCCGCGACGTCGCCCTCGGTATTGAGCACCTGTTTGACGATCCGGTAGCTCTCGGTGGCGACCCGGGGATCGAGGTTGAATTCCTTTTGCAGATACTTAACTACTTCACTCTCGTGCTTCAAGATGTAATCGAGGCCGCGCAGGATCGCGCGGATCATTGCTCTCGCCTGCTCCCGCTTCTCTTGCAGATGATTCAGCTTGGTGACGAGTCCGCCCTGAATGTCGCGAATGTCGAACGCATTGCCCAAATCCACGTATCCCGCTAGCGTCGCCATCGACGTATAGGGCGGACTCAGAATCGTGGCATCCACCGCTTTGCCCACCAGCACGGCGTAGCTCTGGGCCGTCGTGTTGGTCGTGATGTAGACCGCCTTGTCGTTCGGGCCGCCCCGACCGAGCTTCTTCATCACCGCAAGCGCCGCGTAGTGGGCGAGAGAGCCGATGCCGCTCACCCCGACGGTGCTGATCTTCTGGGCGGTCATTCCCGGCTGGCCGACGAGGCTGAAACTCAATCTCGTCTGGATGAAGATCAGCACGCGCAGCGGCGCGCTCTTCATGGCGGCGCGCATGCCGAGGCCGGCGGCGGCGGAGTAGTCGAGCTCGCCCGCCTGGAGCGCGGTGATCCCGAGCGGAGGCCTGATGACGATGAGCTCCAGATCGATGCCTTCCTCTTCGAAGATGCGCTTGTCCTTGCCGAAGTAATAGGGGAAAAACGTCAACGACTTGGCGGGCACGGTCATTTTGACTTTTTCGAGCGCTTTACGAGGGCGCGGAGAAACTTCTTGGCTCGTGGTCGCCGCTTCGGCGAAGCTGAGCGAGAGAAAACAAACTGCCAGCAGGGTCAACAATGACAACGCTTTATGACTCCGCATGGACGAGATACTTCCCGAATTTTTTCAGCACGCGCTCTTTCAACTCCGGGCTCGCGCCGGAGACCGGAGGAAAATCTTTCATCCACTCGTACGGACGGCACGCATCGATGATGGCGCGCGAGTTAAAACCTCTTTCAGCCTTTGGGATAATCGGGTCCAGGGGGTTGCTCCAGGAGCGCCTCGATACGTCGATGTCCTTCACGGGCTCCACCCTGGTGCAGAGGGCCCAGAGGACATCGTTGATGTCCCAGATATCGATGTCGTCGTCAACCACCACGACGTAGCGCGTCAATAACGCGCCGGCCCGGCATTGAGAGGCGATCAGCGCCGCTTGGCGCGCGTGGCCGGGATAGCGCTGCCGGATCGATACCACGATGAAAAACCTGGTTTGGTAGCAGGCGACTCCTCTCACATCCGGCACGCCGGCCTTCTCCAGATGGTCCCAGATGAAGGCTGAGCGGATGAGAGTTGCGTCCGCTCCAGGCGCCGGGCGGATCGGCGGCGCGCCGGTGATGATCGGGTCGTTTCGGTGCATCAGCCTTTTGACCTTTAGAATCGGCTCGGTCCGCTGGCCGCCGGCATAGTATCCGGTGAACTCGCCGAACGGCCCCTCCTTGATTTGCTCGCCGGGCACAACCTCGCCCTCGATGGCCACTTCCGAATAGGCGGGAATCGGAAGTCCGGTGTGCTTTCCTGGAATCACCTCAAAGGGCTCGCCCCGTATTCCTCCGGCGTAGTCGTATTCTGAGGAGCCCCAACCGAGGTCCATCGTGGCGATGAGCCACAGAAGGGGATCGGGCCCGAAGCTGATGGCAACCGGCAGCGGTTTTCCCCGGTCGAAGTATTTCTGCCTATGAATGTTGCCGTGGTGCCCCGGGGAGATGTAGAGCGCCAGGGTGTCACGATCGTGCACCATCACTCGGTAGCAGCCCAGGTTCACCCAACCCTCATCCGGGTCTCGGGTGACCGTGATGTCGGCGGTGCCCAGATACCTGCCGCCGTCCTGTTCGTGCCAATGGGGCACGGGCAAAGAGAGCAGATCGATATCTTTTCCTTCAAAGACGTTTTCCAGCAGCGGTCCGCCCGCGACGGTCTTAGGGGGAATGAGCCGGGGCTGATTCAGCCGCTCCTTCCATGCTTGGATAAATTGGTCCCGGCTGTAATCGAGAGGAAGATGGTTGGTGAGGCATTGTCTTTTGAGAGTCGGATTGTGGATGCCCACGAGGATCCGGCGCCCCGGTGGATAGCCTTGGATCCTGTCGAAGAGGATTGCGGGTGAGTTTTCCATGCGCGCGGCGACCTCGGTGATCGCGCCGATCTCCAGGTTCCAGTCGGCCCCTTCCACTTTTTTGAGCTCGCCGAATTCTTCTGCGCGCTCGATCCAGCCGCGCAAATCATGATAAAGCATTCAGCTCTTCTCCTCCGTCTATTCTGCGCTATTTGCCGCTGGGTGGGCCGGGAATCCGACCCGGCCAATAAACGGCAATTTAAGCGCCGGCCTCTTGAGATCAATTCCAAAACTCAGCCCGAGCAGATTGATTTCCAGCCCTTCTTCCCAGGCCATCAGCACTCCCAGCAAGCCATAAACCGAGAGCTGCAAGCCCGTGCCGCTGGGAGTGTGGTCGATCGGCATTCCATGGATGGGGAAGTCCTTGCCGATCGCCGTCACCGGCAATTGCAGTCTGAGTTCCGGGACCTGCCGCGCCACATATGCGGTAAACGTGTTGCTGTTCGGTCCGGGCCAAAGCCGGTACTCGTCGGCGTACGGGTAGCTCGCTACGGCTTCCAAGATCTTCGCAATGGCTCGGCTCGCTTCCGGCCCGCGCAGCTCAGCGATGATCTCCGGCCGGTTGCCGAACCACTTTCTATCCGCTATTCCGAGTTCGGAAAAAACTCCGGGCAGGTTGCGCAAGACGCGCCAACCGATCAATTGGTGGACTGTGAACTCCGGAGCATTTTCCGGCTTGGTGGCTACCCAGGTGTGCACACCGAAGACTCCGCGCCAGTTGAGGGCGCGCGCGGCGTAGACCTGGACGACCGCCTCGGGCGTCCACGCGGGGTCCGGCGCGATCCCGGCGCTATCCCGGTTGGCGGTGCGGTAGTCCTGTCCCAGCGAGATGCGTCCCGAAAGGATCATGAGCGCAGGGATGGCGAGGAGAAGGAGCGCTATCCATTTAAGCAGCCACATCAAGGGATATTGTAGCTGATGTCGCTGCATGAATGCCAGTAGGGGCGGTTCGCGAACCGCCCCTACTTGAATGTTCCTTTGGATCGAGCGATGATCGCTTCGTGATTTCCGTCAACGAGGCGGTGCGAACCATTCTCGAACAGATCTCTCCTCTGCCCGGCGAGGAGGTTCCGATCCTTCAGGCCGGCGGCAGAGTCCTTTGCGAGGATGTCCGCGCGCGCCGCAGCGTTCCGCCCTTCGCCAATTCCGCCATGGATGGCTTTGCCGTGAGATGGCAGGATGTGGCCCATGCCGCGGAGTTCCCGCCGGTCACGCTCAAGCTCGTCGAAGCGGTTGCTGCGGGATATGTCGCGAAACGTCGGGTGAGCGAAGGGGTTGCTATTAAGGTAATGACCGGAACCCCCATCCCGGTCGGCGCCGACACGGTGGTGCGCGTCGAACACACGGAGTCTCACGGCGAGCAGCTCCTGATAAAAGCAGTGGACGGCCCCGGAAGCCACGTCCGTCAAGCGGGAGAAGATATTCAAAAGGGAGAACTGGCTTTGGAAAAAGGGAAGCTGTTGGCGCCTGCTGACATAGGACTTCTCGCCTCCATCGGAAAGAGCCGGGTGAGGATTTTTCGCCGGCCGCGAGTCGCGGTGATCTCTACCGGCGACGAGCTGCTGGACGTGCGCGATAGTCCCCGCCCTGGAAAGATCGTGAACAGCAACGGCTACACGCTGGCCGCGGCGATCCAGGAGATCGGGGCGGCGCCGGTCTCTTTCGGCATCGTGCGTGACAAGCGCAAGAGTTTGGTAGCGGCATTGAAGCGCGCGGCGCGCTGCGACGCGGTCATGACCTCAGGCGGAATCTCGGTGGGAGACTACGACCTGGTCAAAGAGGCCCTGGGAGAGGCCGGCGCCCGGATCGAGTTCTGGAAAGTGGCGCAAAAGCCTGGCCACCCTTTGGCCTTCGGCCGCCTCCGCAACAAGCCGGTCTTTGGCTTGCCCGGCAACCCGGTATCTTCGGCGGTTTCCTTTCTCCTCTATGTCAGGCCCGCTCTGCTGAAGATGATGGGCCATAGAAATCTCTTCCTGCCGGTCATCCAGGCGACGCTCGAGCACGAGATCAAGAAGAGCCGGGGCGTCAAAGAGTTTATCCGCTGCCGGATCCGCACGGACAACGGCCGGAGCTTCGTCTCCAGCACAGGGGCTCAGGGCGCAGGCGTGCTCCGTTCGCTCGCGATGGCCCAGGGGCTCATCGTCGCGAGCGAAGAACAAACGCAATTGGAGAAGGGCAGCGAGGTGCCGGTCATCCTACTCGGCCGTTTGGAGGCGCTCAACGAAGAGTTGGGCTTTTAGATGATGACGCGCGACTGTCGGATAGGCCACAGCTTCGATGTTCACCGATTCCGGCGCGGGCGAAAGCTCATCCTCGGCGGCGTTGAGATCCCTTACGCCTTCGGGCTGGCCGGCCATTCGGACGCTGATGTGGTCTTGCATGCCCTGATGAACGCGCTATTGGGCGCTATGGGGAAAGGAGATATCGGTATCCACTTCCCGGATACGGATCCGAGCTATAAGGGAATATCGAGCGAGAAGCTGCTCCAGCGAGTTTTACGGACGATGAAGCAGGCGAGATTCCGCATCGTGAACGGCGATGTCACTCTCATCGCGCAGAAGCCGCGCCTCACGCCATTCTTTAAAGAGATCCGGCGCCATCTGGCAGGACTTCTCAGCGTGCCGGAGGAGAGGATCAATCTCAAAGCGGTGACCACCGAAGGGTTGGGTTGGGTGGGCGAAGGACGAGGTATGGCGGCGACCGCGGTCGTGCTGCTGGAGAAGCGGCGAAGTCGCTAAGGCCGTTGACAAACCGAATTTTCTATAATAATCAAAAAATCTAATCTCGATGGCTCCCGATTCTTCCAATTCAGGCCATCAAGCGCCCGAACAAGAGATCGAGCGATTGGCGCAGCAGATTGGCCGCCTGATCCAGAGCGCTGAACCGCAAAAACGGGAAGATCTCAAAGAACTCGCTTATACCCTGATCCGTGAGGAGATGTTCCAGAGGGGTGAGGGTGAAGAGAGGGAAGAGGGAGCGACTCCGGGTCCATTCAATCCATTGGGGACCGGCGTTCTCATCTTGGTTGTGGGAGCTGGACTCTCTTTTGTCTTTGGACCTGTGGGACTGACTCTGATGTTGGGCGGCGTGATATTCATCGTGTGGGGCGCGCTGATTAGTTGGGTCAAAGGGTAGAGAGGACCGTGGCAGAGGACGAAAAGAAAACCACCGAAGCGAAGCGGGGGATCTGGTCGCGGAGAGATTTTTTCACCCGTTTGGGTTGGGGCGGCTTTGGAATCTTCACGGGCTTCAGCTTACTGGCCTTCCTCCGCTCGGCGTTTCCCAGGGTTCTCTTCCAGCCTCCGG
>JAHFAP010000153.1 GCA_023250495.1 Deltaproteobacteria bacterium
CGTACAGCACGTGGGCGGTCATAATTTCTCTAACCTGAGTAGTCCGCGAAGAACGGCCTTCGAGGATGACCTTCCGCGCATAGTCTCGCTCTGAAATCACGCCGACCACCTTCGCGCCTTCCATCACCATAAGCGCGCCGATTCCGTTGTCGGCCATGAGCTTCATGGCGTCATAAACCGAAGCGCCAGGCTCGATGGACCAGACAGCACGCCCTTTAATCTCCAGGATATCCTTAACTCTCTTCATGGGTGACCTTCGTGTCCGTCAGATTAGGCTTGCCGCGTGCTGTGGTTCCCGACAACGGATAATGCGAGTCGGACGAAGCCGCCGAGGGAGAATTTACTGCGCGCTGGGCAGATTGTAAAGACGAATGTATTGCATCGGGCAGGAAAGGCGCTCCCAGGCCGGCGGATGGGCCTTTTGCAGACCGGCGATTTCGTGGTATTGTCCACCCGCTTCAAGATATCTGGCCAGGAGTGGACGCATGCGGTTTCCCCGGCGGGTTCTAATCAGATCTTTTCTGGCGCTCTTTCTTTCCTTCGCCTCGAAAGGGATGGCCGCGGAGCGCTTTTACATAAGCATCCCAGGGCCCACCTTGAGCTACACCCATCTCTACTATGGTCAGGAGAAAGGTTTCTTTTCCCAGGAGGGATTGGACCTACAGGTGCTCGTGGTTCGAGGAATCATCGGGGTGAGCAGCCTGATGTCGGGCGAGATCGATGTCACCTGCCATGCGGGAAGCGGCTTTGCCGCAGCCCTTCACGGCCTTCCGGTCAAGGTCATTTCGGTCACCCACGATCGGCCGGTTCATGAACTCATCGTCGCCCCATCGATCAGAGCCACCTCGGATCTCAAAGGGAAGCCGATCGCGGTCGGCTCTTTAGAGGGAACCGCCGCGGTGATAACGCGGCGCGTTCTTCAGGCCAAGGGGCTGGACGCGCAGAAAGACGTGACCCTGCTGAGCATGGACACCACAGTGCGGCTTCAATCTCTGTTCACCGGCAGGGTCGCCGGGGCGATGATGACTCCTCCGTCGACCTATCTGGCCCTGGATCAAGGCTTCCGCGTTCTTGCCCGGGGCAGAGACCTCATGCGCTACCTCCAGACCGGCGTGGTCACGACCGACGCAAACATCAAACAGAAAGGGGCGAAGATCGTGCGCTTTCTGCGGGCCTGGAACCGCGCCTTGAAATTCTATCAGGACAATCCCGAGATCATGATGCCGTACATACAGAGAAAGCTCGGCGTCAAAGAGCCGCAGCTTGCGCGAAGGATGTACGAGGATGACGTCGGGGCCATCTCACTGAGCGGTATCTTGAACCTTGATGCGACAAAGGAAATCCTCGACACAGGCAGAGAGGCCCTGAGGATCAAGGAGCCTATACCCGCGGAGCGGATCTTTGATTTTTCCTTGGCCGCCGAAGCACTAAAGTAATTCTTAGTTTTGAGTTTTGAGTTTTGAGTTTTGCCTTGACTCCCGGTTTCATCGTTTCTGCTCTCATCCTTCATCCTTGGCTTTCCTCACGAGCACCATCACGAACACGAGCACGTCTTTCATCTTTCATCCTTTTCGATCAGGTCCCGCGCTTTCGATGACAATGCGCAGCAGCACCCGCCGCTGCCTTGCCATCGTTTGGCGGTACTCCGCCCAATCGGCGTGCTCTCCCTTGACCTGGCGGTGCCAGTCGATGAGCGGCTCCATCGCTTCAGGGAGCGAAACGATCTCCGCCCTGCCGTTGATCTGGATCCAGCCGGAGCCGTGAAAGGCGTCCGTAAAAATGCACAGCGACGCCCGAGGGTCGCGGCGGAGATTCTTTATTTTGTAAGCGGTCTCGCGGCTGGTGATGATCACGCGGCCTTCATCGTCCACGCCAGGCGACACCGGCGACATTTGCAGGCCGCCGTCCCGCTTGCGCGTCACCAGCACGCCACGATGGTGCTGCGACAAAAAACTCCGCGCTTCAGCTATCTCCATCTCCCCTGCCCTCCTGCTTCATCCTTCATCCTTCATCCTTCATTCTTGGAATATCTTAGCGGTGGCCGCGCAATTCAGCGGCGGTAAAAGGCCCGGCCCCTAAGACCTGATGGACTTCCCACTCGAAAAGATCAAAAGCGCAGAAGCCGGCTTTCGTGTAAGGGTCGCTGGCAGCTACGCGCTCGGCCTCTTCCCTGGAGCCCGCCCGGATCACGTATATCCCTAACTTGCGGTCGGAGGTTGGGCCGGAGAAGAGTATTCGCCCGGCCTCGTGCTGCTGCTTCATCCAGACCAGGTGTTGGTCAAGATTGACGGTCCACTCCTCACGCGGACGTATGGGCCTACGATGGATCAGATACCACATGGTTACCTCCTCAGAATTTCGATGGATGATTTTATGCGAAGCGCATGATGCTGGCAAGAACATTTTGGGTTCGTGATTTGGTTTGACATCGTCGGGGGTTACCGACTACTGTCTCCTAAAAGTATCGAAGGCCTTTTTACTTTTATCCCAGAGAGGAGACCGCCGCTATGGCTGAGCCGTTAGAGAGTCTTAAGCGCTACGTAGGTCGGAGTGAAACCGCCGCCGATGTGGTGACCGGATCGGCGATGGTTAAGATCGCCGCCACGCTGGGCGTGAAGAATCCGGCTTCCGCCAAAGGCGACCCGATCCCGCCAGGTTGGTATGGAGCGTTTTTTCCTGCGTCGCATGGGCCGTCTGAGATGCGCGCCGATGGCCAAGCCGCCGGTCGCGGCATCGTGCCGCCGGTGCCTCTGCCGCGCCGCAGGCTCGGCGGCGTGCGCATGAGCTTTCATGAGCCGCTCAGGATCCGCGACGAAATCACGCGCGTATCGGAGATCGCCGATATTTCGGTGGACGAGGATCAGAGCGGCCCCATGGTGCTCGTGGTCGAGCGTAACAGCATCTCTAATTCCCGCGGCCTTGCCGTGGTCGAGGAGCGCGATCTGATTTTCCTGAGCGAAGGCAGGGCGGAAAAGAAATCCACAACTTCTCCGGCGGTCCCCGGCGAGGCGGCTTGGCGGCGCGTGGTCGAGCCCAATCCCGTCCTGCTCTTCCGCTTCTCCGCGGTGAGATTCAACAGCCACCGCATCCATTACGACCGCGATTACGTGACCAAAGTCGAGGGGCTTCCCGGACTGGTGGTGCAGGGCACTCTCGTCTCGCAGTTGCTCATCGAGATGTGCCGCAGCGAACTGCCTACGCGCAAGATAACTTACTTCGGCTATCAGGCGGTGCGCCAGATCTGTGACACCGGCCCCTTCACCATCGCCGGAGCGCCCGCCGCCGACAGCCGCGAGGCTGCGCTTTGGGCGGTTGATGCAGACGGCAAACTCGCGATGACGGCTACGGCAAAGTTCGCGCAGTGAGTGTCCATTTGATTCATAGGCACATTGGTTCAATCAAACACGCCTAAACTAGCCCGACCCCAAGCCTCCGCCCGATGCTACGTCGCGTACTGGGCGATACCATTTCCGAAAGACCAGTTCTCTTTCTTGACCTCCACCAGACTGATGAACACATCTTCCATGCGAACGCCAAGCTCTTTGTTCAGCCGTTCTGCCAGCGTTTTGTAGAAAGCCTTCTTAAGTTCCACCGTGCGTCCTTCGTTCAGTGTTATCTGGACAAAAATCACGCCGTCCGTGCGCTGAATGTCGAGATAACTGGGATCGTAGATCAGACTGTTCTTGTCATGTTCCGTAATGACCTGGAAATTATCTTTTGCGGGAACATTGATCGTATCGACCATGGTCCGATAGACTACCTCGCCAACTTTCTTACCAGAACCATCCGGTTCCCCTTTCATCAACGAGATTCTCACCAGCGGCATAACGCACCTCCTTCGATAACTATTGCTATCACGGCTCCACCTCTTCCACCAGCGCCTTCGCAAACTCCGCTGCCATCGCGTAGCCGGCGAGGTCGGGTGTGAAGACCTACCACAACGCCGGCGTTTGCAGAATCAGCAACCGTCAGTTAGTCTCTAAGCTCCACCTGCTCGAAATGCTAACCAGACTTTCCCGGCTCTTCTATGGATGGCGCATGATCGCCATCGGCTCCGCCCTGCGCGTCCTGGGCGGCGGGCTCTACTACTATGGCTTTTCGGTGTTTTTCCTGCCTCTGAGCCAAGATTTGGGATTGAACCGGGCCGCCACCTCTCTGGTTGTTTCTCTCGCGCGCGCGCAGGGGGCGTTCGAGAGCCCCGTGGCGGGCTATTTTCTAGACCGCTTCGGTCCACGTCCACTGATCATGATGGCGATCATGATGACGAGCATCGGGCACATGCTGCTCTCCGGCGTGCACAGCTACATCGCATTACTTTTCGTTTATATGGGTGTCGTCTCCCTCTCCTTTCATGCCGGCTTCATGGATGCTCCGATGGTCATCGCCAACAACTGGTTCATTCGCAAGCGCACGATGGCCATGGCTGTGATCAGCGCGTCCATCGGCCTCGGGGGCTTCCTGGTGACGCCCCTCCTCGCCCACGCTATCCATACCTGGGGATGGAGGCGCGCTGCGTTTGCAAACGGAATCATTTTCCTGGTAGTCGGCCTGCCGCTCGCGCTTTTAGTGCGTCGGTCGCCGGAAAGCATGGGGCTCCGCCCCGACGGCGATCTACCTTCTCCTTCAACAGGCAGCGCCCGGAGTGGAGACAGCAAGGCAGATCGAGTGGAAGTAAATTTCACGCTAGCCGAGGCGCTGCGCACCGCTCCATTTTGGTTGCTGACCATTGGAACCGGACTTCGGATCGCGGCCCTGAGCGCCATGACCGTTCACTACGTCCCCATCATGGTTTGGAAAGGGCTGAGCGAGCAGCGAGCGGCGTTTCTTCTTGGGGCCCAGGCTTTTCTAAGCTTGCCGTCACACATGGTATTCGGCTGGATGGCGGACCGCGTCAACAAGCCCAGGCTCATGGCCGCTTGTATGCTCCTCGCCATCGTAGGGCTGTTTTTTCTGATGCACGCGGAAAGCGAATGGCAGATCTGGTTTTTCATCCCGTTGTTCACCGTCGTCGAGTCCACCTTTCCCGTGAATTGGTCCACCGTGGGCGACTTCTTCGGCCGCAGACACTTTGCCAAGATCCGCGGCGCCATGAGCTTCGTGCAAACGTGGGGCGCCGTGATCGGCCCGGTCGTGGCCGGCGCCATCTACGATGGCACTCGCAGCTATAGCCTCCTGCTTTGGGTATTGGTCGGACTGCTGTTGGTGACGAGCTGCCTTTATGCGATGGTGCTCGAACCGTCATCGAATATCAGGCAGAGGGCGGCGAACACAGTCTCCTAGCTCCGGCTCCGCACTAGGATGATCGTTCAACTCCGCGCTGTTTCGAAAAGCTTCGGCGACCGGCTGGCGGTGGACGCTCTCAGTCTCGATGTCCCTGCAGGAATTTGCTTCGGCCTTTTGGGACCCAACGGCGCGGGAAAAACGACCACGCTGCGCATGATCTATGGCGTCACGCGACCGAACAGCGGAGCGATCCAAGTCTTCGGCCTCGATATCTCGCGAAACCCGCGCGCCGTGCGCGCTCGGCTCGGAGTCACGCTGCAGCAGAACGTGCTGATCGAGGCGCTCACGCCCGAGGAGAACCTGCGCGTCTTCGGCCGCTACCATCTGCTCCGCGAGCCGGAGCTCTCGCGGCGCATCGGCGAGGTCATCGACTTTCTCGAGCTCGGCTCTCACGCGAAGATGCCGGTGAGGCAGCTATCAGGAGGCTTCCAGCGCCGTCTCGCGATCGCGCTCTCGCTCATGAACCGGCCCGAGCTGCTGATCCTCGACGAGCCGACCACCGGGCTCGATCCCGCGGTGCGCCTCGCCCTGTGGTCACGCATACGCGAGCTGCGCGCGGCGGGCACGACCGTACTGGTCACCACCCATTACATGGACGAGGCCCAGCGGCTGTGCGACCGCGTCGCAATCGTCCTGGCTGGAAAAGTGGTCGAGGAGGGCCCTCCCGCCGATCTGATCGCCGCGCACCTGGCGCCGGAGGCGGTGGAGCTCGACTGCTCCCCGGACGAAGAAGCAGCGCTCCTCGCCGGAGACAGCCCTTCTCTCCGCCGCCTGCGCGTCGGCAATCGAGTCACGTTTTACCTCGACAACGCGGCGCCGCTGATCGAACAGATCCGCCGCCAAGACCGGGGCAGGCACCGGCCGCTCGTCGTGCGGCCGACGAATCTCGAAGACATTTTCCTCGCGTTGACGGGAACCAGTCTGGAGGCGGGACTGTGAGCCTTTCCGTTCCTCACGCGCTCGCGGTATGGCGGCGCAATGCCTCCATGTACAGCCGCACGTGGAAATGGAACATACTGCCGAATTTCTTCGAGCCGGTGTTATACCTGGTTTCTATTGGCATCGGCCTGGGCGGCTATATCAACCAAATGGGCGGAACCACTTACCTTGTGTTTCTCGCTCCCGGCCTCGTCTGCGTCGCGGCCATGAACGGCGCGAGCTTCGAGGTGACCTACAACATCTATGTGCGCCTCGTGTTCGAGAAAGCCTATGACGCCATGCTCACCACGCCGATCGAGCCTGATGACGTCCTTGCCGGCGAGGTGCTGTGGGCAATCACGCGGGCCTCTATCTACGGCGGCTGCTTCTTCGCCGTGGTCGCCGTCGCAGGACTCGCCCCGCTGCCCTCCGCTCTCTGGGTGTTGCCCTTGATCCCCTTAGCAGGATTGCTCTTCGCCGCCATCGGCATCGCGTTCTCGCTCAGAATCCCCAACATCGATCTGTTCAGCTTCTACTTCACTCTGTTCCTGACACCGCTGTTCCTCTTCTCCGATGTCTTTTTTCCGCTCAAAGAGCGGCTGCCGGCGCAGTGGTTATGGCTTGGAGAGGCGCTCCCCCTGCTTCATCCCGTGCGCCTGGCCCGCGCGGCGTTTCGCGGCGAGGCATCGCTCATCCTGCTCTGGGACGTTTTTTACATCCTGGTAGTCTCGATTCTGCTTCTCGCCTGGGCGCGCAGCGGCGTGCGCCGGCGGTTGACAAACTGATGCGCCGCAGGCGATAAGTTGCAGCAGACTGTTGAAAAAGCCCTTATTCGTGCTTCGACAAGCCTGTCCTGAGCACCGTTCGTTCCTTCGACACGCTCAGGACGAACGGTGGCGAAGGGCTCAGCACGAACGGTTGCCTGATTAGATTCACGCACTTAGCCGGTCACCCTGAGCTAGTCGAAGGGTGACCAAAGAGTTTTTCAACAGACTGGCGGGCGCCGACACAGATGACTTTAACAATGATTCGACTTCTTCAGCTCTTCGCCGCCGTGGCAGCAATTCTGTCGGGATGCGCTTATTATGTCGCCGTCCCTTCCCCAAGGCAGATAGACCAAAACACAACCAAGATCGCCCTCGAAAGCTTGACGCTTCCCGAAACGCAATTCCTG
>JAHFAP010000002.1 GCA_023250495.1 Deltaproteobacteria bacterium
AGCAACACTACGGGATTGAGATGATTGCTCCCCACCGCAGCAATCGGACCCACTCCACGCAGGACGGTCGGCCCTTACGCCGTTATCGGCGGCGATGGACGATCGAGCGCCTGTTCGCCTGGTTGCCAGTATTTCGCCGACTGGTCACGCGCTACGAGTACCACATCGAAAATTTCTTGGGGATGGTCCGACTCGGATGCATCAAAATCATGCTGAGGTATTTTTGAGACCAGCTCTAGTGCCGGACCGAGCGGGGATCTTTCACTTCCACTGACGAACTGAAACTCCTGGTCGAAATAGGAGATAAGGAATTTGAGAAACTAAGAGTTTTAATAACGGTAGATTAGCTGTTTATAAGTCCTGCGGCTTTAGCAATTCATTCCGTTAATTGATCGCCGGCTGAAGCAACAACCCGGTTGAGGTGCGCGAGTTGATGTGACCCGGAATCCTGCCCCGAGAGTGTAACCGATTTGTTGAAAGTGGGTATCCCGGATCATATCGCAAACACCTTTTTAATGATGCTCAAGCCTAAGGCGGAGGGTTAGTCGAGAGGTTGGTAGCGTAAAGATTACTGGAAACTAGCGGCAGTTTGGAGCGGGCTGTCGGGCGAAGAGGGAATAAAATCAGCAAGGGAAACGGAGGAAGGCAGATGCATCGGGCAAATTTTTGGAGGCAAGGGTTGGTACCGTACCTCTTGATTCTTCTTATGTGTTCCGTAGGGGCAGAGGCTCAGTCGCAGCAAGCAACAGAAGGCATTCTCGTTTTGGAAGGAGGGACTCTGATCTCCCCAGAACGACGGGATCCGTTGGCCGATTCTGTGATTGTTGTACGGGGAAACCGGATCCAGACAGTTGGGAAGCGCGGTGCGGTCCAGTATCCAGCGAATGCGCACGTCCTGAAATTGGATGGGAAATATGTCATCCCGGGTCTGATCGATTCGCACCTGCACCTTCAGGGTTGGGACTTGGAGCTGATTATCGCCAACGGCATTACGTCCGCTCTGGAGCATGCAGGCAATTTCTGGATACTGGCAGTTCGGGACGGGATTGCCAAAGGCAAGATGCGAGGTCCGCGTCTGTACGCCAGCAATATCTGTGGCACTCCCATTTGCGGTCGTCTGCATGGGGGGCCCTTGGGTTATGAAGGTTTTGGCTTTCAGGACATGTGGGGCAACGGTATTATCTACGATGGCATTGAGATCGAAGATCTGGAGGAAGTGCGTGCGATGGACGCTGGTCGGTCGGAAGCTGTTCTTAGGACTCCGGAGCAAGCACGGGAGTTAGTGAGAAGGCTGATCCGCAACGGCTCGCAGGGGATCAAGGTCCATCACAATCTTTCCCGCGATGTCCTGAAAGTGATCGTCGAAGAGGCCCATCGCGCTGGGATTCCGGTGGTAGGTCACCGGCTCGATGCGCGGGAAAATGCCGAATTCGGAATGGACTTTATCGAGCATACCAGTCCCGTTGCAATCGCCACGATTACCGACCGGGAAAAATTCCGCCAGCTTCGGGAGGGCAAGATTTTGGATCCCCATTACCTGATGGATCCGGCAGCTTTTCCGGATTTGATCCAGAAATTGGTGAAAAGTAAAGTTTACTTCAATCCAACGCTGTCGGGAGGCTGGCGGGCCGCGAATGGAAGACAAAAGGAATATGCAAAGGAAGTGAGGGAATACTTCAGCCAACCCGGCTTGCAATATGTGCCGCCGGAACTGGTTCAGAAATACTTCAATGATTTCGAGATGCTGGACCGACTTTCCCCCGACGAGGCACGCATTTTGGAAGAAGGATACAAGAAGGTGCAGCAATTCCTGCGGGAATTCGTGAAGGCGGGAGGAAAGCTCCTCGCCGGTGTTGATTCAGCCAATACGGGTGTGCCCGGGTTGGGGATTCATCAGGAGATGGAACTGATGGTCGATGCGGGAATCAGTCCGATGGATGCCTTGAAGAGCGCAACCATTAACGAAGCAGAACTAATGCGCAAGGAGAAAGACCTCGGCACGGTCGAGGCAGGCAAGCTGGCCGATCTGGTCGTTCTGGGTGGCGACCCCCTGGCCCAAATCAGCAACACGAGAAAAGTGGAGACGGTGATCATGGACGGGAAAACGATCGATATTTCGTTCCACCCAGATTACAAAATACCAATTCCGAATCCCGCCCTCATCAGAGAAGGTCTTCTTCCTTCAATTCCCGTGAGATTGGGTCTAAATGCGAGTATCCCTAACGAAGCAGTCGAAGGTAGTGGCGATCGCGAGATCGAACTGACGGGAAAGTTTCTACCCTCTGCCAAGGTGCTTTTTAATCAGGCGGAAATAAGGAGTACTTTTATAAATCCCCGAAGATTGAAGGCTACCATTCCGTCCAGGTTGCTACAGGTGGGAACATATCCGATTCAGGTAACAAGTCCAATGTTCCGGGGTGGAACGGATAAATCAAACGTAATTTATTTCATCGTGAAATACCGCTGAAAAATGCAATTCCAGTCTTGTAGAAACAAGGATCACGAATATTCCAAAACGATAGGGGAATCATAAGGGCGAAACGGCTTTTGAGTACTGCGGTAATGATGTTGGTGGTCGGGCGTGGGCCGATCCTGCTGGCCCAGGGGGCCAGCAGCGCAATGGCAAGCACCTTCTGCGGATCCCTTCGGTGGCCGGAAGCTCGTCAGGCACCGACCGAATCGCGCAGCAAGAGCGACTGTCCCGCAAAGGTGGAGTGGACGTACTTCTTTGGCGTTACCAGAAATTTCCTGGAGGTGAATTATGAACAGACATTGCGTCTTGAGATTTTACTTCCTTCTCGCCCTCGTTTGGGGAGGACAATCTGTCGTCTCCGCCCAGCAGCCGGACGAGATGATTCTCTACAACGGGAAGATCGTTACGCTGGATGATCATAGCTTCCAGTCCAGAGTAGGTACGATTGCCCAGGCGATGCATATCAAAGACGGCAAGATACTTCACGTGGGCACCAATGCTCAAATTCGCGCCATGGGAGGAACAGATACCAGGCAGATGGATCTGAAGGGACGAACCGTAATTCCTGGATTGATTCTGACGCATGAACACCCCTGGGACTGGAATCCGGTCGAGCCGTGGGTAGTGAAGAAGGTTCTCACCGACGACATCATTGTTACTCGATTTTTAGAGGGCAGCCCGGAGGAAAACCTGAAAGCCTTTCCCGGAGTATTGGCAGAAGCGGTTGGTAAGGCGAAACGGGGGCAGTGGATCTACATCGTTTTTACCGCCGGCAAAAATTATGAGTGGAGCACGGCGGGAAACGGGGGCTTCGGACGGTGGGGGATGGATCCGAAGGTATTCAACCCGCTCGACGGAAAGCGGATCACGAAAGAGCAGTTGGATGCAGCGGCGCCCAATAATCCGGTCGTGCTCCGGGATGTTTTTACCTCGATGGTCCTCAATCAGAAAGCGATTGACGAAGGCCGAAAAGTATACACCCAGCCGGACGTCAATCCCCTCAGCGGAGGCGAACAGGCCAGTTCCCTTGGGGACCCCAGCACGTTCCGGTGGTTTATCGGGGACGTGATGCTGCGAGACTACCATCCCCAGCTGGTCGAGTTGATGCGTCTGGGTTTGGAATGGTGGGCCGGTTACGGGTTGACCGCCTTTTCCTCCAATGCGTATGCTCCTTCGAATCTCGCTGTGTATGGGGAACTGGACCGCAAAGGCCAAATGCCCATCCGTACGATGTGGAGCTGGAACTGGCGACAGAACTATTTCTATTCTGACCCCTATTTCCTCTACAGCCAGGCTCTGAACATCGGGAAAGGAACGGACTATGTCTGGTTCGGGGGAGGGAGGGCGGTGACCGGGGGCGGCTGCACGATGCTGAGGCCAGTTCCGTCCTCCACCCTCGCCAAAGTCGCGGAACTCCAAGTCAAGGATCGCGAGCAACAATGCAACTATGCTCCCGATGCACGCGGAGCCAAGCTCCTCTACGACTGGATCAAAGCCGGAGGACGGTATGTGGGCAACCACACCTCCGGCGATGTGGACGTGGACGGCATCATGCTGACGATCCTGAAGGCCAGCAAGGATGCGGGGATGACCGAGGAAGAAATCCGGGCGAAGCGCCACGGCATTGACCACATGGTTTTGTGGCCCCGGCAGGACCAGATCGAAAACATGAAGAAGCTGGGCATTCTTGCCAGCGGGGACTCCTTTGAAATTATGCAAGCCATGCCGGCCGTTTTCGACATCTACGGAGAAAGAGGAGTCTCCCAAGTTGTTCCCAAGCGCCGGGTCGTGGAGGCCGGGATTCCGACGAGCGTGGAGATCGACCGGGCGATTGGCAGCACGAATTTTACAATCTTCTCGTCCGGCATTGCGCCGATGATTGAGCGCAAGGGATGGGACGGGAAAGAATACGGCGAGAACCAACGTCTGAGCCGGGAGCTTGCCTTGAAAAGCGCCACCTACTGGGGCGCGTATTATCTGCTCCGAGAAAATGTTCTGGGCTCGCTGGAACCAGGCAAGTGGGCCGATTTTCTGGTGCTGGACCGGGACTACCTTACCGTCCCAGAGAATGAAATCAGGAATATTCATGTCCTCATGACGGTAGTAGGAGGAAAGATTATCCACTTGGTCCCCTCCCTGGCGCGGGAGACGGGCATGCAACCTTCTGGGTCGCAAGTGTCCCTCGGCGGACCGGCAGCGCAGTGGTGACATACGCCCGACTAGAAGCTATTGGGCTCTGTTGGCATCCTGTTTGCTCTCTAGCGATGGCTGCGCCGGTAGAGGTTGTAGGCCAGCCCAACACGAGGGCACGGCGGAGTTGCATGAACAAACTCCGGCCTGGTGCACGGGCGGAGAGTTTACGTTTGACCGTAGAGAAGACGGTCTCGACCAACGCGCGCCGGGTATACTGGCGCCGGGGAAAGCCTTGCCGCATTTTGGCTCGCACTCCGTGGTGCTTCCGCAAACAATTGTTGCTGGGGCAATTTGTAACCCATTCCTGTGGTAGGATTTGAGACCTAATTTCCAGGTCGGCAGATCTGCCGAAAACGGGTCCCAGTGCCATGAGCAGTCCCCGCTGGCCCAACCAACGTTGTCCCAGAAAACAATCTGCAGGCGATCACATCATTCGATTCGGCTTCTACCGGACCCGATGGGGCAGGCGTCGCCGATTCCAATGCAGGCGTTGTGGCCAAACCTTCTGTCGGAACAGCGGAACCGTTTATCATCGCCTCCAACACCGACGTGTGACCTTTGACCAAGTTGCCGCCCTCAGCGTCGAAGGTGTGAATAAATCTGCCATTGCACGAGTCCAGCGAATAGCGGAGCCCGATAGCGCCCTGCCGCGTCCGAAGTCACGGTGCGGGTAATACCCGTCTCTACGTTGCGCAACTGAACGGTTGCACCCGGAATCACTGCCCCGCTGGAATCGGCCACCGTCCCGAGAATTGTTCCTGTGGTTACCTGCGCTAGAGCGCTGGCAAGGGAGCATCGGGGGGGTCCTGCGCTGTCGGGAGCAATTGAGATATACTAGCGGACAAGGCAACGTAAAAGGAAAATATCCGGTCGTGATGAGGAGTATTCCATGACAACGTGGCGTTCGCTGGCAGTCTTAATAGTGATTGGCGTAATCGCCGTGGCCGGCTTTGGCGTCAGGGTTATGGTCGCGCAAAGTTCCGCCGAGCAGAGCCGCAACTCCCCGTCTGCCAGCGCAGATGTCCTTTCCAAAGACATCTATCCGGATTCGCGCAACCGCCTTCCGCTGGTCAAACGAGAAGACCTGGACGAAAAGCGCAAGAAGGCCTACGACGCCGCCTTCGCGAAGAGAAACTCGATTGCGGGCCTTCAGGGAGAGGTGGGAATACGGCTGCACTCCGGAACCGAAGATGTCCGGTTCGCATCCCCTCTGGGGCGCCGGCTGACGGAACTGGCCATCATTGTCGGGGCGCGCGAGGCGGAGCAGAACTTCGAGTGGACGCTCCATGTCGAGGAAGCGCTTCGGCAAGGATTGGAAATGTCGATCATCGACATCGTCCGTTATAAAAAGCCCGTCACCGGACTGGGCGACAAAGAGGCTGCCATCATAACGGTCGGCCGCGATATGGCCCAAAAGCACAGCGTCACCCCGGAGACATTCGCACACGCCTTGAAGGCACTCGGAAAGAGCAATCTTGTTGATGTGGTCATTACCATGGCTACGCGTGCAAACGAAACTCCGCTGATCTGGGTCGACCAGCATCTCCCTTTGAACTGGAAAGAGATGGCGCCGATGCCCATCACGGTCATTCCTTCGCCGCCGGATATTTTCCCCGACTCGAGAAGCCGTCTTCGCCAGTTGCCAGGGCAGCGGCCAGGAACTCCCGGGCGCACGCTGTCGCCATACGGGATGGGACCGGGACAAATCCAACTCCACAGTGGCGGAGGCAAGTTTCTGGAAGCGAACCTCGGGCGGCGGCTGATGGAGTTGGCGATCCTGGTGACCGCGCGCGAATTAGACCAGCAGGTGGTGTGGACGCTCCATGAACTCGAAGCACTCAAGCAAGGCCTGGAGCCAGCGATCATTGATGTCGTCCGTTACCGCAAGCCCCTCACAGGACTGGGCGAGAGGGAGGCGGCCATCGTCCAAGCGGGCCGGGAGCTGATTGGAAAGCACAATGTGAGCCCGGAAACCTACGCACATGCCGTGAAGCTATTTGGCGAGAGGGATGCCTTGGATCTCGCGACCCTGATGGGCGAGTATGCGGAAACCTGCGGGATTCTGACGGTCCTCAATCAGCAGCTACCCGTCGGCCAGAAGCCGCTGCTGCCGATACGGTGAAAAGGCCTTAACTTCATTGAATTTCGACTGGGCCTCTCGGAAGAACGCCGTCCGCGTGATTCCGCCCGAAATGGGTGTGGAGGCTCGGAACTGAATCCACCCTCTCCTCCACCAGTTTTATAACCAATTTATTTACAGTAGGTTACAGACAAAGAAATTTCTTGGTGTCTATCAGGGATTCTCAGCCAAATCCAATCTCGTGTCTGGATATTAGCTGATCGGCAACTGCCCGCAAAATCCAATCGCGTAATTTCAACTTGGATCAGTTAAACTTTCTCATTCCCCAGGGCTTCGCAATTCCTTACTGCGACCTGGCAGAAAAGTCCTGGGCAGTCGCCACCTCTTTTGTGCAAGGCAGTACGCCAAAAGAATGCGCGGACGAAGCGATGCTAACAGCACTAATCAACGGAGTCAGCCTCTACTATGAAGTTCACGGAAAGGGATTCCCGTTCGTCTTGCTTCATGAGTTTGCGGGGGATTTCCGTTCGTGGAGGTACCAAACCGATTTCTTTGCCAATGAGTACCAAGTGATCTTGTACAACGCTCGCGGATATCCGCCTTCCGAGGTTCACGCGGACCCGCTTC
>JAHFAP010000329.1 GCA_023250495.1 Deltaproteobacteria bacterium
GTTCGGTTCTGCCCGTGAGTTGTCTGAGGGAGGATTGCCTGTTCGATTGAAAGAAAAGGCCCAACCTCTTTTCCCGAGGGACTGATGGTTCCGAAAATAGCAGCCGCCGCCAGTAAGAAGGGATTGCTTGTGGCGGCAAATGCAAAGCCCGCCAACGCCATTAACAGCGCGCCCAGGATGAGAAGTGTCCTTCGACCGAAGGTGTCTGCTACAGCCGTAAGAACCACGGTCATGACCGCTCCGCCTGCAAGCGCGGCGGTAAATATCCAGCCGATGGCTGTCGTATCTAACCCGATGGCATCGAGGTAAAGCCCGAGAACGACGGACAAGAATCCGTAAGCGAATGAGCGGACGGCGCAGGTGGCAAAGAGCAACCAGCCGTCACGTGAAAGTTCCAAGTAGGCAAGCAGCTTGGAGGGAGATTTATGAGGCTCGTCACCTGGCATGGTTAGAAGCGGCCATAGGCGTCGCGGATGAGAAGAAACCCGACTGCAATCAGCACTGCGCCCATGAGATAGAGAAGGTTTCGGGGACTTAATCTGCCGGTCCAACCGGCACCATAGTAGGCTCCAACCGTTCCGGTCACAGCCATCAATGTCAAGATGGGATAATCCACCTGTCCCCGAGCCGCGTGACCAATCCAACCAAAGCTTCCCATCAAAAAGCCGATGACGAGGCCGCTGCCCGCGGCTATGCGTGGATCGAGATCAAGTATTTTGATCAGCGCGGGGAGACGAAGAGTATTCAAAACGAGTCCGATCGCGCCGCCTAATAGTCCGATGGCAAAACCAACCATGGCCTCAGCCAAGATCTGGCCGCTGGTCCAGCGTGACAGTCCTTGAGCCGAATGACTAGGCTGTGAGATATGCGGATTGACTGCTCTCGGTTGCTCCTTCGCTGCCCGCAGCCACAGTTCCAAACCCTGCCACAACACCAGAAGTCCGGCTAGGAAGACCAGCAGCCCCTCGCCGACCCAATCCGCGCCAAAACCCCCAATGAAAGCGCCCACAACGGCTGGGGCGCCTTGGACCGCGACCACGTAAAAATCAACTCGCCCTTCCCGGAAATGCTTATAAGACCCGGTTAGCGATCCGAGCGTGCTGACCAGAATATTCGTCCCCGCTGCGGTCGGCGCCGGCATTCCGAGAAGCAGGAGAAAAGGTAGCCGGACCGTGCCAAGGGCGAGGCCGACGGCTCCCCCGATAATGCCAACGGCGAAGGATAGAAGCGTAAGAAAGAGCGCTTGCCAGACCAAGACGTTGGATGGGAGGCCGAAGGAGCTGAGCGGCTCAGACAACTCTTAGCCTCCGCGCGAGGCGCTCCCCATCGAATTCATCCGGCCGCCATCGACCGGCAAGATGGCATTGGTGATATAGCCCGCTTTTTCCGAGGCCAGGAAGAGCACTGCTTCCGCCACCTCTTCGGGTTGGCCGATGCGCCGCAGCGGGATGCTGTCGTATTCCAGCTTCCTGTTGCCCATATCTTTTCTTCCCAGCGGCGTGCCGACGATGCCGGAGATAACGGCGTTCACCCTGATCTTGTACGGCGCTAAGTCCACGGCCGCCTGGCGCGTCAGCGCATTGATCGCGCCTTTGGATATAGAATAAACCGCGGTGCCGCGACTTCCTCTCTCTCCCGAGCCCGCCGAGATATTGATGATGATTCCGCCGCCGCTTTCTTTCATCATCCTGGCCGCGTGCTGGATGTTGAGAAAATAGCCGGTGAGATTAATCGCCATGATCTGGTTCCACTCCTCTAGCGTCGTCTCCAAAATATCATTCTTGGATGAGTGAGCGATGGTGTTGACCAGGATATCGAGACGCCGGTGCTTGCTTTTGATGTGCGCGAACATCTTTTCGATCTGTTCCGGGCGCGCGACGTCCGCGGAGAAGTAGTCTCCGTCGATCTCCGCCGCAACTTTTTTAGTCTCTTCTTCGTGGCGTGAATGGACGATCACTTTCGCCCCTTCGCGCGCGAATGCGCGGGCGGTCTCCAGACCAATATTATTTGTCGATCCCGTGACCAGTGCGACCTTGTCTTTGAGCAGCATGTTGTCCTCCTTTTTCGCTCTCTGTTACGTCCGCAAACTATCCCAGAGCAGGCCACCGGTCAATCATTGCCACACCCGCGCTGTGAACTCGTTTGAGACGGCCGTTGCTTAAAAACGCGGCTTCGAGTATGAGAAAAATGAGATTCTGAGACGAGGGGGACGAAAAATGACAAAATTAATCGGCGGATTTTTTCTCCTGTTGATGCTCACCCTAACGGGCTGTTCCAGCCAGAGCGTCATGCTGGTCCATCCCCAGAGCGGCGCCACGGTAAAGTGTGGCGCGACCGGGAGCGGAGTCATGGCAGGAGCAGCGGGTGGTATCGTCGAGGAATGCTCAAAGAACTATGAACGCCAGGGCTATGTGGCAGTGGAAAAACTCACCCCCGAGCAGCGCGCGGACCTCGAACGGCGCGGCGTTTTGCCCAAACCCGAGCCGCCGACCTTTCGGATGGGGTATTGAGTCACCCGCCCAGGGTGATCATCTCGATCTTTTTGTGATGTCTTGGATCGTAAGTGGAGGA
>JAHFAP010000154.1 GCA_023250495.1 Deltaproteobacteria bacterium
AAATATCTTCCGTGTTCTCGCGGAACACGATCATGTCCACGTATTCAGGATGCTTAACCGGAGAAGGCACACCAATGAAATAACGCACCGGGCGTAGGCAAACGTACAGGTCGAGCAGTATGCGGAGCGATACGTTCAATGAACGAAAGCCCCCGCCGATCGGAGTCGTCAGCGGGCCTTTGATTCCCACCAGAAATTCCGAAAAAGCCTCGACCGTTTCGTCCGGCAGCCAGTTGTTGAACATCTTGAATGACTTCTCCCCCGCGTAGACCTCCATCCAGTGGACTTTGCGTTTGCCCCTGTAGGCCTTCTCCACCGCCGCATCGAACACGCGCGCCGAAGCGCGCCAAATATCGCGGCCCGTGCCGTCGCCTTCGATAAAAGGAATGATTGGATGATCCGGAACCTTGAGCGCCTTGCCTGAACCGAGCGAAATCTTTTCCCCGCCGCTTGGAACTTTGATGTGTTGATAGGTTGCCATGGCTCTCCCGATAAGTTAGTAAAATAGTAAATAGCCTAAGGGCGTCGTTCAACTGCGCTAGCCCTTAGGCTATCTCCGATCACGAGGAATTTGAAAAGCAACTCCGGTTTTAGCCGATCCTCGGATAAGAGTCAAGGCGGCCGTGCCCCCCTAAACCTGCGGGCCCACCCTTGAATCTGCCCTACCCCGCGATTATAGTCGAACATTTACTTTATTCCTTCTACAGCCGCAGGGAGAAAATTTTGTACGTCGAGGTTCGCCGGTTATCTAAGGCTTACGGCTTTTCGTGGGCGCTCAAGGACATCAACCTGGAGCTTCACGCGGGTGAGTGCGTCGCGCTGCTTGGGCCGAACGGCGCCGGGAAAACGACTCTGCTCAAGCTGCTCTGCGGTCTTCTCCAGCCGACCACGGGTGAGATTCATATCGACGGGGCCAAGCTACGCCAAGGCCCGGCCCGGCTCGAGCCCACGATTGGTTTTCTCTCGCCGAACGATCATCTATACGACAAGCTTACGGCGCAGGAAAATCTGCGTCTGTTCCTCGCTCTCTACAACAGAGAAAAAGAACACGGCGAGCTAGAGACAGCGCTTGCCGCCGCCGGGCTGGCGGATTGGTCGCGCGAATACGTCGCGTCGCTTTCGAGCGGGATGAGATGCCGACTTTCCATCGCCAAGTGGCTCTTGCTGGAGCCGAAGCTTTTGCTCGTGGACGAACCCTACGGGGTGCTCGACGGCAGCGGAGTGGATTTCCTGGAAGCGTACCTGAAAAACGCCCGCGACCGCGGCGGCGTCGTGGTGATGGCGACACACCACGTGGCGCGCGTCGCCGCTTTCTGTTCGAGAGCGGTTATCCTACGCCGGGGAAGAATGATCTTCGACGAAGCCAAGCGGGCGCCGTGGGAGAGTTTTCATCGCGCCGTCGGCGAGTTTCTGCCCCGGGGAGAGACATGGCCTTCCTGAAACAGACCGCCTGGCTGCTGTGGAAAGATCTGCTTTTGGAGCTGAGGCGCCGCGAGAGTCTGCTGGCGATGTTTTTCTTCGGCACTTTGCTGCTCTTCATTTTTCATTTCGCCTTGGACGTCCAGCCGGACAAGGCGGCCGACATGGCGCCGGGGCTGCTCTGGCTCGCCCTTGTGTTCTGCGGCACGCTCGGGCTGATGCAACTGTTCCAGGCGGAACGGGAGAACCGCTGCCTCGAGGCGCTTTTGCTCTCGCCCATCGACCGCGCGGCCATCTTTCTCTCCAAAGTCCTTTTTAATCTTACTCTAATGGTGCTGCTCGAAATCGTCGTCTTCCCGCTCTTCTGGGTGCTGTTCAACTTGACGCTCTGGGAGCGCCTGCCCTGGGTTTTTCTCTACGGCCTACTGGGGACGGTGGGGTTCTGCGTCCTGGGAACGCTCTTTTCCGCCCTCACCCTGAGCGCGCGCGGCCGGGAGATCTTGCTGCCGCTGCTCCTCTTGCCGCTTATGATCCCCGTAATCCTGGCGACGATCCGCGGGATGGAGATCATCCTTCGAGCTGGAGATTTCCAGGAGTCGCTGCCGTGGTTGCATCTTTTGATTGGATTTGATGTGATATTCTTGACCGCGGGCATTCTGGTCTTCGAGTGGGTCGTCGAGTCTTGATCATGGCAAAAGCTGAAAAGAAACGCGGCTCGGGAGAAATTCTTGGCGTGCTGGCCCTGTTGTTTATCCTGGTCGGCCTCTACGTCGCTTTGATCCAGGCGCCTCCCGACGCTTACCAAGGCGAAGTCCAGCGCATCATGTACATCCACATTCCCAGCATCGTGGCTGCGTACCTCTGCTTCTTCATCGTCTTCCTGGGAAGTTGCCTCTATCTATGGAAACGAGAGACACGCGATGACATCCTGGCGAAGTCAGCGGCTGAGGTCGGCGTTCTCTTCACCGCCCTCACGATCATCGAAGGCTCCATCTGGGGGAAGCCCACCTGGGGCGTCTGGTGGACCTGGGATGCGCGCTTGACGCTTACGGCGCTCCTCCTGATGATCTTCGTCGGTTACATTATGCTGCGCTCACTGATCGAAGACGAGGAGCGGGGGGCAGTCTGTGGCGCGGTCGTCGGAATCATCGGGTTTTTGGATATTCCTTTGATTCACATGTCGGTCTACTGGTGGCGCACGTTGCACCAGCCACCGTCTATTTTTCGGCCGGATAAACTACCCTGGGAGAATATCAAATGGCCGTTGCTTTGGCCCTTAATTATTAATATCGTCGCCTTCGTTTTTCTTTCGCTCTATCTTCTCTCTCTCCGCATCCGCGTCGGAGAGACCGAAGAACGAATCAAGGGAGAAATGCTCGGAGGGACAGCTTAGATGGGAAGTTGGGGATTCGTCCTGCTGGCCTATGGCATTGTCTGGCTCGCTCTTGTCCTCTATTTCTTGAGCCTTAAAAATCGCATGCGCAAGGCCGGGACTAAGCTCTCACAGCTTCGCTCGGCGGGGAGCCCTGGCAAGCATGAGAAGTAGAAGATTCATCATCGGCGGCGTCATCATCTTGGCCGCGCTCTTCTATCTGATCTACGGCGGGATGCGCCAGGCGATGGTCTATTTTGTCACGCCCGCAGAACTCCAAGGGCAAGAGGCGAAATCCCAGGGCAAGTTTCTGCGCGTCGGCGGAATGGTCGTCAAGGGCTCGCTGCAAAGGGATCCGGACGGACTCACTTACCGTTTCCAGTTAACCGACGGAAGCGCGGTCATCCCTGTGCGTTTTCACGGCGTCCCTCCGGACCTGTTCGCCGACGGAAAGGGAGCGGTCGCCGAGGGAAAGATCGGCGCGGACGGCGTCTTCGTAGCCACCACGATCATGGCCAAACACGCCGAGGAATACAGCCCTGCCGAGCACGGAAAACCCTTCTCTCCGCGCAGCTTCATTCCCGCCGCGGAGGAAAAGAGGCCGTGACCGCCGCCGTCGGACATGCCTCCGTTTTCCTGGCGCTTGTCCTCGCGCTCTGGGGAATGACGGCGCCGATACTCGGCTATCGGACCGGCAAGGCGGGATTCTTCTCCAGCGCGCGAGCCGCGATTCTGGGACAGTTCATTCTGGTAACCCTGAGCAGTTCGGCGCTGATTTACGGCCTGGTCACGACCGACTTCTCGATCCGGTACGTCGCCTTCAATACGACACGGGCCACGCCTATCTACTATCGCGTGACCGGCCTGTGGGGCGCGCTCGAAGGTTCCCTGCTTCTCTGGGAGTGGATTCTCATTATCTTCTCCGGCCTGGTCGCCTGGACTTACAAAGACCACCACCGCGAGCTGATGCCCTGGGTGCTTATGATCCTTTCAATGGTCTCGGCGTTTTTTCTCGGCGTCCTGGCCTTCGCCTCCAACCCTTTCGAGACGATTTTTCCGATCCCTTCCGACGGACGCGGGCTGAATCCGCTGCTCGAAGACGCAAACATGATGAGCCACCCGCCGCTGCTTTACACCGGCTTTGTCGGGCTGACGGTTCCTTACGCCTTCGCCATGGCGGCCCTGATCAGAGGAAAACTTGACGAGGCATGGATCGTGACGACGCGGCGCTGGACGATCACCGCCTGGTTTTTTCTGACGATGGGCAACCTCGTGGGCGCGTGGTGGTCCTATCATGTCCTGGGCTGGGGCGGATACTGGGCGTGGGATCCGGTGGAGAACGCGGCCTTCATGCCATGGCTTCCCGCCACGGCCTTTCTTCACTCCGTGCAGGTGCAGGAGCGCAGACGCATGCTCAAGGTCTGGAACCTCTCGCTGATCATCATCGCCTTCAGCCTGACCATCTTCGGCACCTTTCTCACCCGCTCCGGCGTGCTCTCGTCGATCCACGCATTTTCCAACGGACCGGTGGGAACCATCTTTCTCGCCTTCCTCGCCTTGATCCTGCTGGCTTCATTCGGTCTGCTCGCCTACCGCGCCGATCTTCTCAAAGGACAGCCGGAAATGGATTCGATGATCAGCCGGGAATCGGCATTTCTGCTCAACAACGTCGTGCTGGTCTCTGCCCTGTTCACGATCTTTTTAGGCACGATCTTCCCGCTGATCTCCGAAGCGGTGGCCGGCGCTCCGGTGAGCGTCGGCGCCCCGTACTTCAACTCGGCGACCGTGCCGCTTTTTCTTCTGCTGGTCTTTCTCATGGCCGTCGGCCCGATGATCGCTTGGCGCAGGGCCTCATGGGACAATCTGAGACGCAACTTCCTTTGGCCGGCGGTGGCTTCCCTGATCATAGCCTTGGCGCTCTTCATCGGCTGGATCCGCGAATTTTTTCCTCTCCTCGGTTTTACCCTGTGCGCCTTTGTCGCGGCGACCATTCTGTTTGACACCGGGTTGGCAGTGCGCACGCGCCGCAAACTCGCCGGCGAAGGAATTTTTACTGCCCTCGCCGGACTGGCCGGTCGCAACCAGCGGCGCTACGGCGGTCTCGTCGTCCACCTCGGGATAGTCCTGATCGCTCTGGGAATCGCCGGCTCGATGAGCTTCAGCATCGAGCGCCAGGCCACGCTCGGTCAAGGCGAGACTCTCGCGGTCGGAGCCTACCGCATCCGATTCGAAGGGTTGAGAGCCTCCAAGCAGCCGACCCACTACCGCATCGAAGGCGCGTTTCAGGTCTCCAACAACGGACACTCCCTCGGCCTGCTCTCACCGGCGCTGAAATTTTTTCCCAACCAGCAGTCGCCGGTAGGCCGGGCAGTGCACCGCAGCACGTTCGCCGAGGATCTCTACCTCATTCTCTCCGGCTTCAGCGAGCTGGAGAAAAACCGCGCCACGCTCAAGGTGCTGGTTCGGCCGTTGGTAAGCTGGATCTGGCTCGGCGGTGTCGTCATAGCTCTGGGCACGCTGGTCGCCATCTGGCCGTTCCGGGAGAAGGGCCGAGAATGGAGGATGGAAGATTGAGGATAGCGCGATCCTCGATCCTCAATTCTCGATCTTCGAGAGAGACAATGCCTTGGCGCCGGATTCTTCTCACGTTCATCGCCATTCTGCCGTTGATCGCCATTCTCGCTTACGGCTTTTTCCACGACCCGCGCTACATCCCCTCTCCGATGGTGGGGCGCCCTGCGCCGCCTTTCACACTCACCCTTTTCAACGGCGACAAGCTCAGCCTGGCCGATCTCCGTGGAAAAGTCGTCTTCGTCAACTTCTGGGCCTCTTGGTGTCCTCCCTGCCTGGCGGAGGCGAAGGAGCTGGAGTTGGCGTGGCGGGAGCTTGATAACAAGGATGTGGTCTTCATCGGCATCCAGATACAGGACACTGAGCAGAACGGCCGCGCCTTCGTCAACGAGTTCAACATCACCTATCCGACCGGCCTCGACGCTTCCGGCAGGATCGCCATCGATTACGGCGTCTGGGGAATCCCGGAGAGCTTTTTTGTCGATCCCGACGGGCGGATCACCTACAAACACGTGGGGGGCATCGGCCCTGCCGTCGTCGCGGCCAAGATCGGCGAAGCGCGGCGGAAGATCGTCAGCGCGAAAGAGGGAAAGGGAGAATATCAGTCGATCAGGTAGTGAGGAGTGAGAAGTGAGGAGTGAGAAGTTAAAAAAGAAATTATCACAGTTTTTCTGGGCACTGCTCGCTGCTCACTTTCTCACTGGCTCACTCCTGTTGGCGGCGCAGCCGAACGATCTCGAAGAACAGACCCGCGCTATCGCCGCGGAGCTGCGTTGTCCGGTGTGCCAGAACCTCTCCGTCGCCGACTCTCCGTCGGAGCTGGCCCAGCAGATGCGCGCCTTGATCCAGGAGCAGCTCAACGAGGGAAAGAGCTCGGAAGAGATCAAGAAATTTTTCGTCTCCAAGTACGGAGATTGGATCCTGCTGGCGCCGCCGGCCAAGGGGCTGGGTTTGCTCCTCTGGGTGCTGCCAGGCGCCGCCGTAGCCCTGGGAGCGCTGCTCGTCGCCCTGCTGATGAGACGCTGGGTAAGGAACAAAGATACTGCGGCGGCCACAGAAGTTGACCCGGCCCTGTTAGAGCGGATACAGCGGGAGGTCGCGTCCGCAGCGCCGGCGGAAATCGGCAGCGAAGGCGAGACTCAACGATCGCTCTTGCTGGCGGAGCAGGCAAGACTTTACGCGGAGCTAAGGGAGCTCGAGTTCGACTTCCACTCAGGCAAGCTGTCGGAGGCGGACTATGGCGGGCTGCGCCACGACCTCGAGAGGCAAGCGACCGCGGTGCTGAGACAACTGGAGTCGGTGCCCGCTGAGCCGCGGCCGCGAACGTCTTCCTATCAAACTGCAACGCGAGCGAAAAAAATCCCGGCGACAGAAACGCGCTCGCTGAGACAATGGCAGGTCGCGGCCGGGGGCCTTTTCCTGTTGCTCTTCGGAGTGACGCTCGGAGTTCTGCTGACCAAATCTCTGCGGCCCCGTGGTTCCGAGCAAGATACGATCACCGGCGACTTTCTCACCGGTACTCAGTCCTCGAACGAACCGGATCCCCTGCTCGCCCAAGGCCGGGCCGCTTTCGAACGGCGCGACTGGGCTCAGGCGATCGAAACATTTAAGAAAGTCCTTGCCGCCAACCCCAATCATCCTGAGGCGCATGCCTACATGGGGCTGATGCTCGCCCAGGCCGGTCACACCGAAGGGGCCCTCATGGCTTTCGACCGGGCCCTCGCCGCCGATCCGAACTTTCCTCTCGCCCTCTGGGGAAAGGGCATGCTGCTTTACCGTACAAATGGCGACGCTGCCGGAGCGCGTGAGTTGTTGCAGAAGCTCGAGAGCATGATGCCCGCCGGAGCGGAGAAACAGGAAGTCGAAAAGATCATAGCCGAACTCGGCCAGGGAGGAGACGGCAAAAAATCAGCTGCGCCAAGAGCGCAGGTCGGAGGCATTCAAATCCAAGGGGTGGTGG
>JAHFAP010000155.1 GCA_023250495.1 Deltaproteobacteria bacterium
CCAAGCCTCGACCATATAAATGTCGTCCCTCCAAGAGATGCAGCGCCTCCTCATGTTCCGCAAGCCGAGCTTGAGGCAAATCCTTTAACAGACTCAGTACCTCCTGTCGGTTCCGCAACGTGCCGCAAGTCAACTCACCTATAACGAAGGGGTGGCAAAACACCTGCTCTTCATCAAGCAACGACCTCAGCCGCTCACTCCCACTGCGGAGATGCTGAACCCAAACCGACGTGTCGACCAAAATCATGCCGGGTGGCTGAGGCGCCGCCTTCGGATAGGTCGGAGCCCCTTCTCAGTCCCTCCAAGCTCCGCTAAGCGGCGGGCACTCGCTCTCGCAATCAGAGCTTCCAATCCCAGGCGCACAAGCGAGGTCTTTTCCTTAACTCCCGTGAGTTTGGCGGCGTGCCGTAAAAGGGAATCGTTGATGTTGAGCGTCGTTCTCATATGCATCAGCATGCGCCATCCATGCATACAAGTCAAGCTCGACACGAGAGAGATAACGCTTAAGCTCAGCCGTCGCTGTCAGCGACCGGTCTGAAGCTCAGAGTTAGGCCAAAATGCAATAACGCAAGCCAGGCACTAATCCCACGTGGCTTTTGCCAGAAGAGTTTGCGTGGCTTGATTTCCGCTGTGGGCTTTGGCAGAAGGAAGGCTGTTGCGGAGTTGAAGCGATGCGACCATCGGTCATTCTGTTGCCGGTCTTGGCTCTGCTTGCCTCAGCCACGTTACTTCCCGCTGCTCAACCGACCTGTACTCCCACGAGGCCTGATTCGGAGGGGCCGTTCTACAAGGCGAATGTCCCTGAGAGAGACAACACCGGTCGCGGCCTAGTGGTTGCGGGCGCCGTGAAGTCGGCTTCGGAGTGCGCACCAGTCGCCGGGGCGCAGATCGAGTGGTGGTCTGCGGACCGTGAGGGCCAGTATGACGACGCGCACCGGGCGACGCAGCGCGCAGACCGCGAGGGACGCTTTCGCTACGAGACCGACTTTCCCGGGCGCTACCCCGGTCGCCCGCCGCATTTGCATGTGCGCGTGACTGCGCCTGGGCACCGGCCACTGGTCATGCAGATCTATCCCAAGCCCGGGCAGAGCTCGCTTCAATTTGACTTCGTGCTCATGCGGGAATAAGGGGAAGAGAGATTAGTCTTCCAGGTCGCTCATGTCTATGAGAGCGCTGCCGGTTGGCATCGGAGAAAGCCGCCGCCTTGATCTACAGGCTGATCTTTTCCACGTAGAGCTTGTCCAGAAAGCCGTTGGCTTTGAGTTCCTCTAAAAAGTGCGAGTCGAATAGATCCGCCGGCTTCAAGCTCTTGGATTTCGGATCGATCGCCGCGACGGTGTCGATCAGCGCCTGAGTGGCTTCGATATCGGGAAAAGGAAGCGGCTTGAGTTGCGCAGCAAAGGCCTCGTACATAGTCTCCAGCGCGCCCGGGTTGGAGCCACTAAAATATTTTTTGATGATCGCGATGCTTTCGGCGCGGCGCGTGAGGTAGTAGTGGATCGCCTCCACGTATCCCTTGACGAAGCGCCTCACCGTTTCTTCGTCTCGCTTGATGAACGACCGGGTGGTCATCAGGAGCGCGGTGATGGTGGGAACCTCCTTAAGGTCGATGATCTTGAGCCCGAGTCTTTTGGCCTCCGAAGCGAATTGAAGATTCAAGGGCGCGCCCTGAATCAGATCTTTCGACAGGGCCACTACCCGGTTGGGCGCAAGGCCCGCGGAGACGATCTGCACGTCCTTGACCGGATCGAGGCCGGCCCGGCGCAGCATGACGCGGGCGATCAGGTCCGATCTCCCGCCAAGCTCAGATACGCCGACTCTCTTTCCTTTGAGATCAGCGATCGTGGTGATGTCGGATGAGACTCCCATGCCGTAAGGCTCGACACCCACGTGCGCGCAGAGGGAGACGATATCGGAGCCGGCCAGAATCGGCGGGATGATCGCCAGGGGGTTGCCAAAGCCCAGGACGAAATCCGCTCCGATCAACGACTGAACGCCGCCGGTGAGCAGGTCGCGGATAAAGACCTCTTCCACCTCGATGTCGTAGCGCTTGAAGATGCCGCCGTCGATTCCAACGTAGGCGATCGCGGCGCCGACCTCCCAGCCGACATAAGCGAGCCTTACCTTCTTTGCCTCGCCCGCGGCGGTTGTGCCAAAGCCCCATATGAGCGCTGCGCATGCGACGCCAGCGACTTTCAAGCTCCATGATTGTTGCATAGTTCCTCCAAGTTAATATTTTCGCTGTCCACTTGCAAGCTTGCCCGGCCGCGCCATCCCTGATATTTTTTTGCCATGGCGCTGGAGCGTGGAGAAGGGCGTTTCGAGCTGGTCTCCGATTTCAAGCCGCAGGGAGACCAGCCTCAGGCCATTGAAAAGCTGGCTCAGGGGATCGGAGAGGGAAAGAGACACCAGGTCCTTTTGGGGGTCACCGGCTCGGGCAAGACCTTCACCATGGCGAATGTGATGGCGCGGGTGAATAGGCCGACGCTGGTGATCGCGCCGAACAAGACCCTCGCTGCCCAGCTCTACAACGAGTTCAAAGAGCTTTTCCCGCAGAGCGCGGTGCGCTACTTCGTGAGTTACTACGACTACTACCAGCCGGAGGCCTATGTCCCGTCCACGGACACCTACATCGAGAAGGACGCCTCGATCAACGACGAGATCGACAAGCTGCGCCACTCCGCCACCAAGGCGCTGCTGGAGCGGCGCGACGTGATCATCGTGGCCAGCGTGTCGTGCATCTACGGCCTGGGCTCGCCCGAGGCCTACTTCGACCTGATGGTCTATCTGGAAGAGGGGATGGAGATCGAGCGCGACCGCGTGCTCAGGAAGCTCGTGGATATCCATTATCAGAGAAGCGACTACGACTTTCACCGCGGCACGTTCCGGGTGAGAGGGGACGTGGTGGAGGTCTTTCCGGCCTACGAGGACAGCTCGGCCGTGCGCATCGAGTTTTTCGGCGATAGGATCGATGGGCTGCTCGAGATCGATCCGATACGGGGAAAGGCGCAGCGGCGGGTCGGCAAAGCGGCGATCTATCCGGCGAGCCACTACGTCACGACCGGGGAGCGGATGAAGCTGGCGGTCGAGGGAATCCGCGCCGAGCTTCAGGAGAGGCTCGCGGAGCTGCGCTCGCAGAACAAACTCCTGGAGGCGCAGAGGCTGGAGCAGAGGACGCTGTACGATCTGGAGCTTCTGCACGAGATGGGCTTCTGCCCCGGCATCGAAAATTATTCGCGCCATCTCACCGGGCGGAGGTCCGGAGAGCCGCCGCCGACGCTGCTCAGCTATTTTCCCGACGATTTCCTCCTGTTCATTGACGAGAGCCACGTGGCGGTGCCGCAGATCGGCGGCATGTACCGCGGCGACCGCTCGCGCAAGGAGACGCTGGTGGAATACGGCTTCCGCCTGCCGTCGGCGCTCGACAACCGTCCGTTGAACTTCGAAGAATTCGAGGCGATGGCACATGAGACGATCTATGTCTCGGCGACGCCGGCGGACTATGAGATTGAAAAAAGCCAGAGGGTGCTCGTCGAGCAGCTCATCCGTCCCACGGGACTGATAGATCCGGAAGTCACCGTCCGCCCGGCGCGGAACCAGGTGGACGATCTTCTCGAAGAGATCCGCAAGCGGGCCGAGAGAAGCGAGCGGGTCCTGGTGACGACGCTGACGAAGAGGATGGCCGAAGATCTCACGGACTACTATCAGGATCTGAACGTCAAGGTGCGCTATCTGCACTCGGACATCGAGACCCTCGAGCGGGTGGAGATCATCCGCGAACTTCGCAAGGGGAGCTTCGATGTCCTGGTCGGGATCAACCTGCTGCGCGAGGGGTTGGATCTGCCGGAGGTTTCGCTGGTAGCGATTCTGGACGCGGACAAAGAAGGGTTCCTGCGCTCGGAGCGCTCGCTGATTCAGACGATCGGCCGCGCGGCGCGGAACGTGAACGGAACCGTGATCCTCTACGCGGACTCCGTGACCGAGTCGATGAAGCGGGCCATCGATGAGACCAACCGGCGCCGCCGGCTGCAGGGCGACTACAACAAGAAGCATGGGATCACGCCGCAAACCGTCGTCCGCTCCCTCGGCACGCCGCTGGTGGAGGCGTATGAGGCCGACTATGTCACCGTGCCGCTGGTGGCGGAGAAGGCCGAGAGGTACGATCCTAAGGAAACCCCTCGCCTGCTCGAGCGTCTTAAGAAGGAGATGAAGCAGGCCGCGGCCAATCTGGAATTCGAGAGGGCCGCGGAATTGCGCGACCGAATCCGGCAGATCGAAGAGCGCGAGTTGGGGCTAAAGGATCCGCTACTGGCGCGGGGGGCGGGGATGAGGGATGAGGGATGAGGGATGAGGGATGAGGGATGAGGGATGAGGGATGAGGGATGAGGATCAGCCCTGTTGCACCGCCGATAATTTCCAAGGATTGGGGCCGACGGGGCGGCTGAAGGTCCAGAACTCTTCGAACTCAACCGGTTCGGAGTCGCTGCCCTCAAGCACCGCGCCGCTCTTTTCGTCCACCGTATAGTCCAGCAGATTGGCCTCGAGGCGAACCGTAATATAGTCCTGCCCCGCCTCGGTCCAGGCTTCGGTGATCTCGCTGGAGCCTAGCGCGATATTTTCCATGCGGTTCTTCCGCCCGCGAGCGCGGAGATTGGCCAGTTCCTGCTGCCATGTTTGCATCAGTTCCGTTCCGCAGAGCGAGCCGAGAGCCGCGGTGTCCTGGCGGTTCCAGGCGCCCTGTATTTTGAAAAATAGGTCCTGGGCGGTCTTGAGAAACCGGGTTGGGTCGAAACTACGGTCCATCATCAGCATAGTTCCAAAATCGGGCTCGTTGAGCCGAGCGTCCTCTCTGGCGGGGGCGCTACCCATGACGTAAGCGCCGCTATTTTGGTATTGCATGGCGTCGTAACCGCTTGCTACCGCGGGAGCGCGGAATTTACGATAGAGGAAATATCCCGCGCCCGCGATCAGCAGGATTTCAAACAGGCCGAAGCCGCTGCCGCCCAACCCGCCCCAGCCGGCCTGCGCCAAGCCCGAGAACAGCAGGGAGCCCAAAAATCCTCCCATGATCCCGCCGGCCAGGCCGCGCATAAAACCGCCGGATTGCGGCGCGAGCGGGGCGGGTTGTTGCGGCGGCGGAGTCGCTTCTCTTCGGGCTTGGGATGGGCCGGGCTGCGAGGGCCTGGCCGGCGCCTGGTAAGTCCTGGAGCCGCGAGACCCGCCTGAAGCGCCGCCGCCGGCCCGGGCCTCGACGTAGCGTTCCAGGGCGATTTGCGTTAGCCCGGCCACGGCGAAAACCGCCACGGCCGCGAGGATCATTCCGCGTTTAGGTTGACGCATAAGAAATTTCTCCTTGGATGCAGTCGGACCAATCTTAATCTAAAGCGGCCGGACAAGCAACTACCGCTTGTCGGCGAAAGGTCAGGCTCACTGCCGGCTTTTCTGCATCTTTCCACGCGCAAGCTAACGCCCGGCGATAAATATCTCGCGAAACTCTTTGCTCGTCTCCTGCAAGATCGGCGCGATAAAGTCGATATCGACGGCGATGCTTTCTTTTTCCCCGAGTTCCGGGAACCTCTGCTTCACCCCTTTCCGCGCCACCACCCGGCCGAAGGTCGTGATCACGGACTGCCCCTCCTCCGAGAGCGCCCAGTCGGTGAAGAGCGCGGCGGCGTGTGGATGCGGGGCATAGAGCGCAAACATCATATAGTTGGAGTGCGAAAAGTAGGGGTCCAAAGCCACCCAGCCGATCGGCGCGCCTTTGGCCTTCAACTCCAATACCGTATGGCCCGACAAAGCGATCGCTACAGCTCTCTCACCGGCTACCAGCAGTTGGGTTTGCGCCGTCCGGCCCCGTATCAGAGTCAAATCCTGGCGCGCGAGGCTGCGCATGTAGCGGAGCCCTTTTTCCTTGCCGAAGTGCCTGAGCAGCACGGCGAACCAGTCGTACGCTTCGTTGTCGAGAAACATCTGCCCCTTCCATTTAGCGTTGAGGAGATCCTCGTAGCTCTTGGGCGCGTCGCCGCGTTTGACTAGGTTCGCGTTGTAGCCGAGCACCATCGGGATCACATAGAGCGAGGTGAAGTAGCCCTCTTTGTCCTTCGCCGAAAGCGGATAAAATTCCCTCTGCGGCGAAGGGTAGGGTTCCAGCACGCCGATCTTTTTCAGCGCCGCGGCCTCTTCAGCGGAGCTGTTCACAACGTCGACGAGATTTCTGCCGGCGCTGTTTTCAGTCTGAATCCTGATGACCTGCTTCTCGCCCGACGCGCGGTACGTGTTCACTTTGAGAAAAGGGTATTGCTGGTTGAACGCCCTGGCGAAGACTTCCAACTGCGGCGCCTGCAGGGAGCTGTAGTAGGTCACCTCTTTCTCCGCTTTGGCGCCCTCGATCAACGCCTGCCGCCGCTGCTCGGGCGCAAGCTTGCTGAGTCTCACCAGTGACTCAGAGGCCGGTTTCTGGGCCGATGTAAGGTCGGGCGCAAGCGCACTGCATGCGAAGGCGACAGCGAGCGCGGGCAGGAACTGGGTTGTTGGCTTCATCGGGCCTCCCTAAGCCGCCTGAAATGAAATTGTGGGCCGGACGTGGGCGGAAGTTATCCTGAACGCCGCCGCGTGTCAACTTCACGCGTCGATGGTCTGCCCGCCGTCGATGACCAGCGCGTGGCCCGTGACGAAAGACGACTCGTCTGACGCGAGGAAGAGGACTCCGTAAGCGATCTCCTCGGGGCGCCCAATTCGCAGCAGCGCTTTATTGGCGCTTGCCATTCTGGCGCGCTCTTCGTCCGTAAATCCTTGATTGGGACGTGGCGGGTATCCCCTGAAGCGCGGTGTTTCGATGGCGCCGGGGCAGACGCAGTTGACTCTGATCCCGCTCGTTCCGTAGTCGAGAGCCATTTGGCGGGTCAGGTTCACGATCGCCGCCTTGGTGGCGCAGTAGGCCGGATACTTCTCGCTGGCCAAAAGTCCGAAGGTGGATGCTGTGCTGATGATGTTGCCGCGGCCCATTTTGAGAAAGTGGGGGATGGCGGCGCGCACCCCGCGGAAAATGCCGTTCAGGTTCAAGTTCACCACGAAGTTCCACTCGTCATCGGTAAACTCGTGGATCCTCTTGCGGATTCCGCCGCCGGCGTTATTGAATAGAATGTGCAAGTCGCCGAAGCGCTCGAGGGCCGTGGCAACCATCCGGTCGCAGTCCGCTTGAACCGTTACATCCACGCGCGCGAAGAGAGCCTGCCCGCCATCCTGTTCGATGAGCCTGTCTACTCTTGGGCTGACAGTCTCCTGGATATCGCAGCAGA
>JAHFAP010000156.1 GCA_023250495.1 Deltaproteobacteria bacterium
CTATCGAACAACCCGTCGCACTCGCTGTTCCCTCACCCTCGCCCTCTCCCAGAGGGAGAGGGTAGGGGTGAGGGCGGCTTTTCATATCATCGTCAAACCGCCGCTGACGCTGAGCGTCTGGCCGGTGATGAAGTCAGCGCTCGGAGAAGCCAGAAAGAGCACCGCCTCGGCGATCTCTTCGGGCTTGGCCACACGCCTGAAGGGAGTGGCTTTGATGACGGCCTCGACGATCTTCGCTGTCTGGGGCGATTGGGCGCGGATCGCATCGAGCAACGGGGTGTCCGTCAGGCCGGGACAGACGACGTTGACGTTGATCTTGTAGCGGGCCACCTCGCGCGCGATCGTCTTTGAAAAGGCGATCACCGCGCCCTTCGCTCCCGAATAGACCGATTCCCAGGAGGAGCCGACGCGGCCGGCGTCGGAAGCGATGCTGATAATCTTTCCCGAACCGCGCGCGATCATGTGCGGCAAAACCGCCTTCACGCTGTAGAGGACCGATTTGAAATTGATCGCCAGGATCTTCTCCCAAGTCTCCTCCTGGCTTTCGAGGAATGGCTCGAGCCGGTCCCAGCCAGCACAATTGACCAGGATGTCGATCTGATTGAAAACCGCGAGCACGGTCTCAATCATCTCTTCGACCTCGGAGCGCCTCGTTAAATCGGTTTGGCAGGCGAGGGCCCTTCCGCCTAATCGTTTGATCTCATCCCTGACTGCCTCGGCGTTTTCCTTGAGGATATCCGCCACGGCCACCTGCGCCCCTTCGCCCGCCAGGGCCAGAGCAACGGAGCGTCCGATGCCCCGGCCACCGCCAGCCACCAATACCGTCTTTCCTTCGAGCTTCATGTTATCGCCTCCGGCAGTTCAAATAGTTCAAAAGGGTTTAAATCGTTCAAAACGTTCAAACGGTTTGAACCGCTTGAACGAATTGAACGGCTTGAACGGCTGATTCATGCTACCCTCGCTTCCTCTTTTATGGGGGCTTCTCTGCCGTTCTGGCGAATTTTTTCCAAGCGTTTAAGCGCGAGCAGCGCCGCTCCCAGGGCGCCGACCATCTGAGGCTCTTCGCTGACGTTTACCTTCTTCTTCACAGTCTCCTCGAGCGCCTTCACCATCCCCTTTTGCCGCGCTACTCCGCCGACAAAGGTGATCTCCTCCTCCAGTCCGACTCTCTTGAGCAGCGCCAGCGCCCTGGAGGCGAGCGATTGGTGCACGCCATAGAGGATGTTCTCTACGCTCTGGCCGTTGGAGACATGGTTGATGATCTCGGATTCTGCCAAAACCGCGCAGACGCTGCTGATCGTCTGCGGCTGGTCGGAGCGCAGCGACAGCTCGCCCACTTCCTCGATTTTGACCTCCAGATATTTCGCCGCCCGCTCGATGAAACCTCCGGCGCCGGCAGCGCACTTGTCGTTGGTGCGAAATTCCCGGACCTTCCCGCTCTCCAGCACGCGGATGGCGCGCGTGCTTTGAGCGCCGATGTCGAGGATGCAGCGCGTCTTGGGGAATAGATGGACCGCGCCGCGGCCCACGCAGGTGATTTCGGTGATCTGGATGTCCCGAAACGGCACGTTGTATCTGCCGAAGCCGGTGGTGGCGATGTAGCTCAGCTCCCTCTCTTGCACCCCGGCCTGATCCAGGGCGAGCCCAAGCGCCTCTTTGGCCACAGCGGTAAATTCCGGGCGCGTTCTGACCGCGCTTTTGCCGCGCATGTTCTTCTGATCGTCCATGATGACGACCTTAGTGCTCTTGGCGCCCATATCGACCCCCGCGACAAAAACCATGATGCCTCCTCCGAATAGGCGATAGGCGCTAGGCGGTAGTCCCCGACCCAACCCCTGCTGCCTGTTGCCGATCACCTGCACCCTTGATGGCTCGCTCGAGAGCAAAGATGCTCGCGCCGAGGGCGCCGACGAAGTGGGCATCCGGACTCACGTTGAGCTTCATGCCGAGCTTCTCCTCAAGCGCCCGCACCATGCCAATGTTGCGTGACACCCCGCCGGTAAACGTCACCTCTTCCTCGATGCCGACCCGCCGGACCAGGGAGATCGTGCGCGCGGCGATTGCGCTGTGCACGCCGCCGAGGATGTCTTCGATTTTCTTTCCCTGAGCCAGATAGGACATGATGTCTGACTCGACGAAGACGGTGCAGACGGTGGTAAGACGCACAGGTATTTTGGCTTGAAGAGACAGCTCTCCGATCTCATCGAGAGAAAGGCCCACGGCCTCAGCGGCGTTGGCTAGGAATCTCCCGGTTCCCGCGGCGCACTTGTCGTTCATGACAAAGTCTTTGACGTCTCCATCCTCTCCCACATGGATACCCTTGGCGTCTTGTCCCCCCATGTCGATGACGGTGCGGGTCTTAGGAAAGAGAAGGCTCGCCCCGCGCGCGTGACAACTGATCTCGGTGATTTGGGCGTCGCCGAAAGTGACCTTGTACCTGCCGTAGCCGGTGCCCACCACGTAGGCGACATCTCCTCGTTCCAGTCCGGCCGATAGCACGGCTTCGGCAAAGGTTCTCTCGGCAGCTCGTGTGACATTGGCGCCGGTGTCGATGAGGGATCTTCCAACAATCTCCAGCCTATCGTTGATGATGATTGCTTTGGTCTGAGTCGAACCAACATCCACGCCTGCCGCATAGATCATCTTCCTTCTCCTGTGGGCGCCGCCTCACGCACCATCTTCTTGTGTTCCAGAGATTCGAAAAAGGCGTCGATGCGGTTCTTCATCTGCGCCTCGGAGAAATAGCGCGGGTCCTCGATGTCGGACTCAACGAGGAGCGTGGAAATCCCTAGCTCCTTGGTAAAATATTCGCGCATGTCTCCCTGCCCTGCGGAGAAAAGCCGGCAGCTCTTCACCGAATGGATCACCAGCGCGTCCGCCGACCATTCCTCAACGTAGCGGCGGATCTGTTCATAGCGTTGGAGGAAGTTGCGGTTGGTCAGGTTCCACTGCAGCATGTGCTCGGCAATCGATTCCAAGGGTCGGTTGGGGTCGTGCCTGAAGCCGAATTCCCACAATCCTCCTACAGTAGAGTAAGTTGAGGCCACGGCCACTGCGCCCCATTTGGCAAAGAGGTCACGAAAGACGCGCAGATAAGGCCAGGGTGGCGGCCCTTCGATGACGAAGCGGAAGCGCTCTTCGGGGAGTGGCCCGCTTTTCATCTGGACCTTCTCCTCCAGCTCTTTCAGGGCTGTTTGGAAAAACTTAAGCCCTTCCTCGGTTCCCCTGAGACAGTAGAGGGGCGCCATCATTGTGACCGAGTCAAAGTAGGCATCGAAAGGCGACGGGACTTGCTTGGTGAGGGCCTTGATTTGGGACCAGAGCTCACCGGTTTCGGCTGAAAGAGCGACGATTCTCTGCAACCTGGCATAGTCGAATTTCTTTCCGGTAATCCGCTCGCAGACGCCAATCAGCTCCTCCAGCTGCTTCACGACGTAGCGCACGTCGTCCTGGGAAGGTTTCCCTGACGGGTCGCGGCTAAAGGGGATGTCGAGATTGTAGATCTCGCCGTTGGCGTACTCGGCCAGGTGCTCAAACCACTGAAGGTAAACGTTGCAGCCGACATAGTTGCACAGGATCAAAGAAGGCAGAGGAATCGTGGCAAAGGGGGTCTTGCGACCGGAGTAGAACATACCGATATCCGCCTTGACGTAGGCGCAGTTGTCCATCGAGTAGCCGATTTCTTCGGCCTTCTGGATGAAGGGGAGGGAAACCTTCTTGACCGCCAGTTGCAGGGCGTTGATCTCCGGATAGACCGGGATCATGTCAAACGCGAGCACCAACTCCACAGGGTTGCCGCTGATCAGCATGTAAGCGGCTTTGCCCTCTCCCTGCTCGGCCGCGCGCGTGAGTCGCTCAAAGTAGCGGCCCATGATTTCCTTCTGGAGAAGATGCATCTGCCCCTGGTAGCTCGTCTTTACCGCTTCTGCTGCTTTCGCCATTAGTAGCTCCCTGATAGCTATCAGCCTTCAGCTTTCAGCAATCAGCTTTTAGGAAGTTTTTTGCTGACGGCTGACGGCTTCTTTGCTGACAGCCTCTTCTTCAATCGAACAGCATTGACTCCACAAAGGTCTCGACTTCAGTCCGCGCCTTGTCGAAGATCCACATCTTTTCTTCAAATTCGAGAGACAGATGGGGAATCCCCTCTTTCTCCAATTTCTCCAACGCTCTGCGATAAAGGGCATAATCGAACAACGCCGGCTCGCAGAACTTGGCTGCCAGAATGACCACGGCGCTCGCCCCGGTCTCCCTCACTTTGTCGATGAGGTGCTTGGCTTTGGGCTCGCGGCTGTCGTGCTTGACTCCCGAATAGACGCTCTGGTCGATGTAAGCGCGCGCCAGGTTCCGAATCGGGTCGCCTTCCACAGGAATATCTTCCACAAACCAGCGCCAGCCGATGAGGAAGTCGTCGTCGAGGATGTAACACCCGGCCGCCTCCAGCCCCTCGATCAGCTCCAGCGGCGGCTGCTCGCAAAACGAGCCTTCGAGGATGACTTTGACGCGGTCCTTGGGCTTTTCATCCCTGTCCCGCAGCCCTGCAAGCGCTTCTTTAAGAACTTCGATGTGCTCCTCCACCGGGATCAGCGTCCCGACACGGGTCAGCACATAGCTCTCAGCGGTCGAGAGATTCTGCGGCGTCTCCCTCCGAACGCGGTAAAGCTCTCGAAGCAATCTTCTCTGCTCGTTGTAGAGACGAATGCTCCGTTGCAGATCATCGTCGGTGAGGGTCTTGCCGGCCAGTCTTTCATACGCGCCTTTGAGTCTCTCGTATTCCGCGGTCAAATAGTCCTCGGTGAAGCGCGAGGTCATATTCTGTGGAAAGTGGATGTACTCCACCATCATCTGAGGAAAGTTGCGCTTGAAAACGCTGGCGAGGTTGCGCGCCGGATCGCAGATGGAATGAAAGACTATGCCGTCGAGAAAGTGGAGCTTGCCGGTCAGCCCTAACTCCAAAGTGCTCTTGACGATGGAGCAGATAAAGGATTGAAAGCGCGAATCCGCGTGGGCGATCTCAAGTCTATTCCCGCCGCCGATGATTCCCACGGGCAACATGCCGGCCGCATGGATGAGTTCAACAGGCGTGAAAATCGGGTAGCATCCAATGACCTTTGAGCCGGGATGGTTCGCCTTCCACTGGGCCGCGTAATTTAAAGGGGAGTCTTCGAGGATCTCTTTGTATTGGGCGATCAACCCATCGATACTCATGACCTTGGCGCTCTCTCCTTAACAACAGCCGTTCGTTACAAATCTACTGGAATCGTCGAGCAATATATATGCCACGCGGATTTTTGGCGCTTCTACAGCTTAGGCAGGCGGACTAAAGTGCGACCCTTCCCAAAGCTGAGAAGGAAATGGATGAATATTCCTGAATCTTGGAGTTTCTACTCCGGAAGATTTTATGAGGTCTCTACTTTCTTTGTCATTTTCTCTTGGCACATCCCTTGCTGTAAAATCTCTTTGGCTCGACTAAGAAGGGAAATGGCAATGTCGACCGAACACGGTGGTGGAGAGTTTGTTCCAGTCAGATAAAAAGAGAGGCTATCCTTGAGAGAAAGGAGAAATGCCATGGAGGGAGTCCCTGAGATTTATACAATGTATGGGCCGGAGTTAGGTGAGCGCGGGTCTCCTGAGATCTCCGAAGTTGAGAGGTTGGCAAACGAATTCGAAGCCCACGAGGCAGAGGAGGGAAAGTTTCTCAGGCAATACAAGGATCTCGCCGGGACGACCAAGAACCGGATGATCAAGTTCCTCCTTCAGCTCATTATCTCCGACGAGGAGAAGCATCACGCGATTACCCACGCGATGGTTTCGACGCTAAAGGGCGACCTGAATTGGACCAGGCCCGACGATGCGATCCGCGGCCTTTATGACTTGGGAGAGGACAAAGAGAAGCTCCTCAAGCTCACCGAGGATTTCATCCGGGTTGAAAAGCAAGGGATCACGGAATATAAGAAGCTCATCAAAGAGAGCAAAGGCTACTATCGCGACCTTTTCGTGTTGCTTTTCCAGTCCATGGTCTATGACTCGGAAAAGCACGTAAAGATTCTTGAGTTTCTGCGCCAGAGGTTGAGAGAGGTTTAACACATGGGTCTGGCGGGTTTTGATCCCTTGGAGGGATTTGCCGAAGTTGAGCGGCTGGTAGGTAAGGTCTATTTCCGTTTTTCCCATCTTTTTCTGACTCAGCCTGAGCTAAGGGATTTCTGGTGGGAGATGGGCAGGGAGGAGGAGCAGCATTCGTCCATTCTTCTTGCTTGCAAGGAAATGATAGAGAACTACGAGGATGAGGCGGTAGATCCCAGCATAAGTCGTGAAAAGGCCGATCAGCTCAAGACGCAAATTAGTACCTACCTCAGCAAAGGCACCCCGTCGATCACCGTGGAGGAGGCCTTTCAGATCGCCTTAGAGATAGAGACCTCGGAGATCGATGTTATCTACGGCAAGCTGTTGCAACTTGGCGGCCCGAAGATCGCCACGACGTTGGCAAATCTCGGTGTGCCGGCGAGCGTGCAGCGGCAGAAGCTGAAGGCGGCGCTCAGGCGCTTCTGCGCAGATCCAAAGCTGCTTCAGGCGGCCGAGCGGCTTTAGGCCTGCCTATCAAGATCCATTCCCCTGCTCTCGCCCGGATGCGGGTGCAGGTACTTCCCTGCTGTTGTAAACTCCTCACAGAATAAGGTAAGAATCCAACAGACATTTTTTTCAGAAGTGTCTGATCATGGACTTTGATTTTGGCAATATCATAGGCAAGAGCAAGGCACTGAGGGATCTGTTGGAGGTGGTCAGGAAGGTCGCACCGACGCAGGCCACGGTGCTGATCAGCGGGGAGAGCGGCAGCGGCAAGGAGCTGATCGCCCATGCTATTCATGCCCTCAGCGATCGCAGGGATAGGCTGTTTTTGCCGGTCAACTGCGGAGCGCTGCCGGAGACCTTGCTGGAGAGTCTTCTGTTCGGCCACATGAAAGGCTCCTTCACCGGCGCCTTCGCCAATCAGGAGGGGCTATTCGAGAAGGCCCGCGGCGGGACGATCTTCTTGGACGAGATCGGAGAGATCCCGCAGCATCTTCAGGTCAAGCTGCTGCGCGCCCTTGAGGCCAAGGAGATCCTGCCCATAGGCAACACCAGCCCGCGCCGCATAGACGTGAGAGTGCTGGCGGCCACCAACCGGGATTTGAACAAAGAAGTCGAGCAGGGGCGCTTTCGCGACGATCTCTACTACCGGCTGAACATCATGGAGATTCACATCC
>JAHFAP010000157.1 GCA_023250495.1 Deltaproteobacteria bacterium
GCAGCGGGTTGGAATCCTCGCGGAACAGCTCGCCTTCCATCGCCCCTTTGCGCACATGCGTGGCCAGGACCTCCCCGACGAAGAGGTCCATTTCGTCGCCGAACGGAATTTGCTGGATCAGCCGGTACTCGACGTTGCCGATCGCCTCGCCGATCAGCGGGACGGAGACTTTGGAGGGCTTGACCGGCGTGAGGCCCGAGACCTTCCATTTGTCCACGTCCCTTCCCGAGACGTAGCCGGCGAGGACGACGATGTCCATCATCTTGTCCGTTGGAGCGCTCATCACAAACTCGCCGCGCTCCAGGATCAGCTTGTAGGTGAGAGTCCTCTTGAGGATCGCCACCACCATCCGCGAGGGCTCAAAGCCGGTGGGAGCAAACCACATGGCGGTGAGAAAATTGATCTGGTCCTTCGCCCCTCGGCTGACCACCAGCGAAGGGACCCGCACCGCGAAAGGTTTGTTGCCGTGCTCCGCCGGCTCGAACATTTCCGGCTCTTTCCAGTCCAATATGGCGCCTCCTGCTTCTGCCTGCTGCCAACCTACGCGGGTTTCAACGGCAAGACTGTGGCAAGGTTTAGCATGGATTCCCCTTGGAGAAAAGACGGGGGTGATGCATTTGCCTGAACGCGTCTGAACCTGTTATGAATACAGCCTCTATGGAACAGAATAGTTCGACAGGCTCACCACCAGGCAGTTCGACAGGCTCACTACCAGGCGGACTCAGGCGAAAGTTGGGCTTGTTCGATGCCGTGATGCTGATTGCGGGGAACATCATCGGCATCGGAATTTTTGTTACCACCGGGGATATCGCTCAAAATCTCCCTTCTCCGGGAGGCATCCTCCTGATCTGGCTTCTCGGCGGCCTGCTCGCCCTGGCCGGCGCGCTGAGCTGCGCCGAACTGGCCGCGAGCATGCCCGTTTCAGGAGGAGACTACATCTACTTGCGGGAGGCCTACGGTCCTCTGGTCGGCTTTCTCTCCGGCTGGTCTTCTTTTTTGGTGACCTTTTCCGGTTCCATCGCGTTGCTCGCAGTGGTCTTTACCGTCTTCATGTCGTTCTTCTTTCCCGCGTTGTCCTTAGACCGCGCTATCTTTTCCTGGGACATTTTTGGCTACGCCATTCGACTCTCTCTCGGCCACTTTTTTTCGTTAATGGTCGTGTTCGTCCTGTCGGCGATCCACTATGTTGGAGTCGGCATGGGGGCCTTCGTACAAAATACTCTGACGGTCCTCAAAATCGGCGCCCTGCTCGGGATCATCCTGCTGGGGGTGTCGGTCGGCAATGGCAGCTTAGATCACTTTTCTCCTTTCTTTGACTGGAGCAAGATGAGCGACCCGGGTCTTTTTGGGCTCGCTTTCATCCCGGTAATCTTCACCTACGCGGGCTGGAACGCAGTGATCTACATGGCGGGAGAAGTCAAGGAGCCGGACAAAAATCTTCCGCGCGCCCTGCTGTGGGCCAACATGCTTATCATTCTCCTCTATCTCGCCATCAATGCGGTCTATTTTTACGCTGTCCCGGTGGAAAAGATGCAAGGCGCGATCCGGGTCTCGGAGGTTGCGACCACTGCTCTATTCGGCCACCAGACTTCCGCCTGGATCACGGCGATCATCACGGTCTCCATTCTCGGCTCCCTGAATGTCACCGTCATGCTCGGCCCTCGTATCTACTATGCGATGGCGCGGGACGGCCTTTTTTTTGCAAGCCTCACCCGCGTTCATCCCCGCTTTCACACGCCCGCGAATGCGATCATCGTCCAGGCCCTGTGGTCTTCGGTGCTGGTCTTAACCGGCACCTTCGGCACCCTTTTGAACTATGTGACCGTTGTGATCGCGCTGCTCTCAACGCTCACAGTCGGTTCCCTAATGGTCCTGAGAGCCAAAAGGCCGGAGCTCAAGCGCCCGTATAAAATTTGGGGCTATCCCGTGGTCCCCTTGCTTTTTATCCTTGCCAACCTGGGGATCGGCCTGGCAACGCTCTGGGAAAAACCCTTCGATGCGGTGCGCGGGTTCGGGATCGTGGCTCTGGGGATCCCCGCATATTTTTTCTGGAAGCAGCGAACAAAAAAGGGTTTAAGGGTTTAAGGGACTGATAGCTGACGGCTGACAGCTATTTTTATGGTTAGGATCACGCGCGTCTATACTCGAACCGGGGACAAGGGAGAGACTGCGCTGGTCGGCGGCAAGCGGGTTCCCAAAGATTCGCCTAGAATTGGGGGCTATGGGGCCATCGATGAGCTGAATTCAATCGTGGGGCTGGCGAGGGTCTTCAACGAGGAGCGACTGCAAGAAAGCGAAGCCCATCGTTTTCTTGACGGGGTCCTGCGCAAGATTCAGGATGAGCTTTTCGACCTGGGCAGCGAGCTGGCGACACCGGAAGATTTTTCCTACGAGGGGATGTATCGTCTCACAGAGGCGGAGGTGAAAAGAATCGAAGAGATCATCGACGAATGTCAGAAGGAGCTTGAGCCGCTTAAGTCTTTTGTCCTTCCGGGAGGAGGCAGGATTGCAGCCTATCTTCATCAGTGCCGGACGGTTTGTCGCAGAGCCGAACGCGAAATCCTCCAGCTCTCGCGCGTAGAAAAAGTCAGCGACTCGATTCTCAAGTACGTGAATCGTTTAAGCGATCTCTTTTTTGTCCTTTCGCGGTGGATTGCGAAACGATCAGGAGAAAAGGAATATCTCTGGCAGAGAGGGCTACAGGGAAAGCCTAGAAGCGGATCAAGGGTTAAAGGGTTAAAGGGTTGAAGGGTTGAAGGGGAGTCAACGGAGGGGACTATGGATTTGTTGAAAGGCAAGCGCGCCGTGATCTTTGGCGTTGCCAATGAGCGGAGCATCGCCTGGGCGATTTCGGAGGCGCTCCACGCCGAAGGAGCGGAGCTGGCCTTCACCTACGCCGGCGAGATCCTGGAGAAGCGCGTGAGGCCGCTGGCGGAAGGAATCGGGGCGAAGATCATTCTCCCTTGCGACGTGACCAAGGATGATGAGATCGACAAAGTTTTTCAAACTCTCAAGCAGGAATGGGGCAGCCTGGATATCTTGGTCCATGCCATCGCGTTCGCGGCCAAAGAGGATCTTTCCAATCCTTATGTCCTGACCGGCCGCTCAGGGTTCCATCTGGCCCTGGATGTGAGCGCGTATTCCTTGGTTGCCCTGACGCGCCACGCAGCCGCGCTCATGGAGGGGCGGAGTGGATCTATCCTGACCATGACCTATATGGGGTCGGAAAAAGTCGTTCCCAACTACAATGTCATGGGGGTCGCCAAAGCGGCCCTTGAGGCGAGCGTGAGATACCTCGCCTATGATCTGGGGCCAAGGGGGATCAGGGTCAACGCGATCTCCGCCGGGCCGATCAAGACGCTGGCGGCCGCGGGAATTTCCGGTTTCAAAGAGATGCTTCACTACAGCAGCGAGCGCGCGCCGCTTAAGCGCAATATCACCGCCGAGGAGGTGGCGCGCACGGCGGTCTATCTGCTTAGCGACATGGCCGGCGCCGTGACCGGCGAGATCGTCCACGTCGATGCCGGGTACAATATTATGGGGATGTAAAGGTAGGAGGGGACACCCACAGGCAGACTTGAGGGAGAAGAGGTCTGAGGACTTCAACATTTCCAGCTGACGCGAGCAAAAGGAGTTCGTTATGGCCATTAAGCAGATTTCGGTACAGGAGGCTCACGACCTGCTCGAAAAGGAGCCTGATCGTGTCTATATCGATGTGCGCACCGTGCGCGAATTTGCCGCCGGCCATCCGAAGGGAGGAATAAATATCCCCGTTGCTTTTCCCGATCCGGGTAGAGGGATGATGATGAACGAGGAGTTTGTGAAAGTTGTGGAGGGCCATTTTGCCAAAGAGAAGAAGATCATCGTCGGTTGTCAGGCCGGCCCGCGCGCGGACGCGGCTGCGCGGTTGCTGCAAGAAGCCGGCTACCAGGACGTCTCCAGCATGCAAGGAGGATTTGGCGGCATGCGCGATCCATTCGGACAGGTCATCGCGCCGGGTTGGGCCAGCCTCGGCTTTCCCGTGAGCGACGAGAATGGAGAGGGAGTGAGCTACGAGTCGCTGGCCGCCAAGGTCAAGTAGCGCGCGGACTTCTCAAACCAGATTGGTTGGACGTTTTGAACGATTGGAACAGTTCAAGTTGTTCAAGCCGTTTAAATCGTTCCAGTCGTTAGACCGAGGGCTAGGGTCCTTTCCCCACGTACTTGTTCGTCCAGAGGACTCCCTCCTCCGCCGACGGCGTCTTCGAAGGGTCTTTGATGATCCCCGCGCCGGTGGCGAAGTTGATGACCTTCTGCCAGCCCTTCGAATTCATATCTCCCCAGGCTGGCATGGCGTTGGCGACCATCGAGTAGGACAATTCGAACACCGCGTTGTCGAGTTTCTCCGGCGTGAACAGACGATGGTTGCGCAGCGCGGATTTTGCGGCCTCAGGATTGGTGCGGAACAGAGCGCCGCCGCGAGAAATGGCGCGCGCGACCGCCGTGGCGATTTTAGGGTTTGCCTCGACATAGTCCGGACGGACCATGAGAACCTCATAGTGATAATCGGTCAATTCCGGCACCTCCCCTTTGCCCAGCGGGATCAGAACGTAGCCCTTGCCGCTCGGCTCCGTGATTTCAGCCGAAGGAGGAGAGAGCGCATACGCGTCGATGACGTTGTTCATCAGCGCCGTGGGAAGCTCGGGCGCTCCAATGTAAACGAACTTGAGTATGGATGGAATCCCGCCAGCTTTCGCCACCAGGAATTTGAAGATCTGCTCGGAGGCCGCTCCTGGACCCGTCGCGCCGATCGTGGCCAACTGCGTCAGCACCTTGAGCCGCGCGTCGATCGGACTCTCACGGGTGAGACCGAGCTTGTCCACGATCGCTTTGCGCAGCGCGATGCTCAGGGTCATCGCCCGATTGTGCGCCTGGATCGCCATCGCCGGCGCCCCTTCGACTCGTGCCAGAACGAGCCCTTCGGAAGTGGAAGCGCAAAAGTTGACCGACCGGCCGACCACCGCGTTCAAGCAGACCGAGCCGCTCGGGGCCGGCGTGATTTTGATGCGCACCCCTTCCGCTTCGAAGTATTTGAGCTGCTCCGCCACCCAGACGGCCGCAAAGGCAAAGTTTGGGACAGCGGTCATCAGGCTGGCTTCCGGCAGCTCCTTCTGCGCTCGCGCCTGAGAACCGACTCCGAGCCAGAGGGCCAGCACCGCAACAAGTGCAATTGAAAACCTACGGTTTTTCATTTGAGACCTCCTGTCCATTCCGATTTTAGATTTAATCGGAAATCGGCAATCCGAAATCTAAAATTGTTCAGCCTTGGATCGTCACGTGGTCGGCGCGGGCTTGCCACTGAAGAGCCCTTCTCTCGATCAACTCCGCTATCTTGTCCATCGCGATGACTATTAGCATGAGAACGATGATGCCGACAAACACGTCGGCGGTTCTAAAGAGTCCGGCCGCTTGCCGAATGAAATACCCGACCCCTTCGGTCGCCGCGACAAACTCTCCCACGATAGCGCCGATAACGGAAAAAGGGATGCTCGTCCTGATCCCGGTAAAAACGTATGGCGAGATCGCGGGCAAAATGACCTTGAACGTGAGCTTCCAACGCTTGGCGCCCATCAGCCGCGCCAGATCGATATATTCCTGGTCCATCTGTCTCATGCCGGCGTAGGTGTTGAAGAAATTCAGGAAGAAGGTGAGCAGAAAGACGACCCCGACCTTGGACCAGATGCCGATGCCGAGCCAGACGATGAAGAGTGGCGCTAGGGCCGTGCGCGGGATGCCGTTCAGTGCGATGATGATCGGCTCGAAGATCTCGGCCAGGAGCTGGCTGCGGCCAAAGGCGTACCCGAGCCCGATGCCAAGGAACACCCCTACGGGAAAACCGATGGCGATCTCTTGAAGGGTGACCCAGGAATGCTGGATCAGATCACCGGACCGGAAGCCGGTGACCATGGAGGCGAGGATGCGGCTTGGGCTGCTGATGAGGAAGGGCTCGATCCAATTTCCCGAGGCGATCTCCCAGAGAAGCAAGAATCCTCCAATGATGGCGACGCGGAGAAAAGTCACCCACAGGCCGCGCTTCCAAAGAAAGCCTCCTGCCTGCGAAGCGGCGACCGCGGCACCGGCTGATCTTGTCTGCTCTTGACTCGTCTCCTGGGCCATCGCAGTCGATCCTAGCGCTTGATATTGAGTTCGTGGCGGAAGATATTCCACAGCCGGCCGTAGGCCTCGTCGAAGCCCTCCTGGCGGTGGATCTCGAATATGTTGCGCGGGCGATCCATCGGCACCTGGATGACATCCTTGACATTGGCCGGCCTGTGCGTCATCACCACGACCCGGTCCGCGAGCGCCACCGCCTCGACCAGGTCGTGAGTTACAAAGACAATCGTCTGGCGCTTCTGTTCCCATATCTTGAGCAATTCATCCTGCAGCACCATGCGCGTCTGCGCGTCCAGCGGACCGAAAGGCTCGTCCATGAGGATGACTGGGGGCTCGTAAGCCAGGGCACGAATAATAGAAGCTCGCTTGCCCATACCGCCTGAAAGTTGTGCCGGATAATACTTTTCAAATCCGCTCAGTCCGGCGAGATTGATAAAATGGCGCAGTTGGTGTTCGCGCTCCTGTCTAGAATAGCGCTTAGAGTCGAGCCCAAAGGCCACGTTCTCTTCCAGAGTCAGCCAGGGAAAAAGCTTGCTCTCCTGAGGCACGTAACCCACCTTGGTATTCAGCCCTTGGACCTCTGACCCCTGATATAGGATGCGGCCTCCGGAAAGAGGTGTTAACCCTGCGATGAGCTTCAGGAGAGTGGACTTCCCGCAGCCGCTGGGGCCGACCACAGTCACGAATTCCCCGTAAGGGACGTCCAGGTTAATTTCTTGCAGCGCTACCATCGTGCCCTGATCGGGCGTTAAAAACGCTTTGGTGACGTTCTCGACCTGAATCACCAGACCGTTCGTCCCCTGCGTTGTGTCCGAGGCCTTGCGGCTGGCGGTCTCGGAAGAAGATAGCTGATCGTCCTGTTCCATGAATTCGCCGAGCATTCTCCCACCATCAGAACAGCCGTGTCAAACTGGATCGTGCCTCCAGCTCCCCTTGATCGACGCCATCGGATGACGTATGAGGGTCCTATCCGACAGGAATGAGGTTGTGAGCGAGCACGTCATTCAGAAAAACACCGGCAGCGCCTTT
>JAHFAP010000020.1:0-14499 GCA_023250495.1 Deltaproteobacteria bacterium
TCCGCCCATCCCCGCCGCGCCTGAGCCACTCCGAAATCGAGAAAGCGGATGTGGTTGACGCTGTGGGCGTCGGAGTCGATCACGAGCTTCACGCCGGCCTGGACGGCCTTGCGGATGTGCTCGTCTTTTAAGTCCAGTCGCTCAGGATAAGCGTCGATCTCTAAAACCGTTCCGGTTTCCTTCGCGGTCTGGATCACTGCATCCATGTCTACGTCATACGGTTCTCTCTTTTGAATCACCCGGCCGGTCGGGTGAAAGAGGATATCCGCGTGAGGGTTGCGCATGGCCCTGAGGATGCGCTCGGTCATCTCGCCGCGCGGCAGATTGAAATGGGAGTGAACGGCGACGCCGACGACGTCGAGTTGGGCTAGGACTTCATCCGCAATATCCAGCGTCCCGTCCTTGTTGATATTAACCTCGGCGCCTTTAAGAAGCTTGATCCCTTTGAGGGACTGATTGATCTTGTCGATGGCGGCCATCTGCTTGAGGAGCTTCTTTTCATCCGAGCCGCCGGTCATCGCCAGGCTCTTGGTATGGTCGGTGATCGCGATGTATTCCAGCCCGAGCCGCTTCGCCTCCGCGGCCATCTCTTCGATGGAATTGCTCCCGTCGGTCCAGGTCGTCTGGGTCTGCAGGTCGCCGCGCAGATCCCCGTAGTCGACCAAGTTGGGCAGATCTCCCTTCTTTGCGGCCTCGATCTCCCCTTGATTTTCTCTCAGCTCCGGCGGAATAAAGTGCATTCCCAGCGCCTTGTAGATCTCTTCCTCGGTTTTTCCTGCGATACGTTTGCTGCCGCGGAAGAGGCCGTACTCGTTCAACTTGAGCCCCTTCTCCTGGGCGATGCGCCTGAGCGCGACGTTGTGGTCTTTGCTGCCGGTAAAATAGTTTAGCGCGGCGCCGAAGCTCTCTTTCTCCACCACGCGTAAGTCCACGTCCATGCCGTTTTTAAGTTTGATCATCGTCTTGGTCATGCCCTGCCCGTGGACGTGCATCACCTCGGACATGGAGACGAAAAATTCCATGACCTTCTCCGGCTTGTTGGATATCGCTAAAATATCGGCGTCGCCGATCGTCTCCTTGCGTCTGCGCGCGGAACCGGCCACAACGACGTCGTTGACCTCCGGGCGTTCCCGCAGCCGCTGCTCGATCTCCGTGATCAACGGAAGCACCGCCCCTAATGGGAACCGGCCGCTCCCCTGTTTGAGAAATTCGATCCCCTTGAGAATCTTCTGCTCCATCTTCTCGCCAAAGTGCGGCAGAGAGCGGATTTTTCCCGCGGTCGCGGCCCGCTCCAGATCGGCGACGTTCTTGATCCCCAGCTCCTCGTAGAGAACCTTGACGCTTCTGGGACCGACGCCCTCGATCGCCGTAAGCCCACCCACATCCACCGGCACTTCCTTCTTGAGCTCTTCGTAATACTTGATCTTCCCGGTTTGAATGGCTTCTTCGATCTTTTCCGCGATGGCCTGACCGACTCCGGGGATTTCTTGCAGCGCCTTGAGACCTCCGCGCTTGTAGATCTCAGCGACCGGCACTCCCAGGGCTTCCAGGGCGTAGGCTACCTTTTCATACGCACGAGGCTTGAACTGAACCCCCTGCATTTCTAGAAAGAGAGCGATCTCCCGAAAGGTCTGTGCCAGCTCCGTATTACGCATTGTCGCAAGTTTTAACACCCGCGTATTTGATTGACAAGATTGGCAAGACAAGGTTACTTACAGAGTTACAGGGTTGCAGGGTTAAAGGGTTGAAAGGTAGAAGGGATCTTAACCCTTGAACCCTTAAACTCCTAAACTCAGGAGGGTCGACTGTATGCGCGTCAAATCGATTTTCACAATGACTGGTTGGTTGTTGGTCGTAGCATTGATGGCTTCCCCCGCATCTGCCCAGCTGACTCGATTGCACGTCGGCTACAGCGCCATCAGCGCTGACCAACTCCCTGCATGGGTGGCGAAAGACGCGGGGATTTTCGAGAGAAACGGACTCGACGTCCAGCTGATATTCTTTACCGGCGGGGCCACAGCGATCCTGGCGCTCGTGTCCGGAGACGTTCCCATTACACAGGTTTCAGGTCCAGGTCTGGTGAGTAGCGCTCTGGCAGGGTCCGAGGCCGTCTACGTGGCCGGAGGGATCACTTCACTGAATTATGTGTTGATGGGAAAGCCGGGCGTCACAACACCGGAGCAGCTCAAAGGCGGCTCAGTGGCCATCAGCCGTTTCGGCTCCGCCACAGACTCGATCGCTCGGTTCGCTCTAAAGAAAATCGGCTTAACTCCGGGAAAGGATGTGACCATCGTGCAAGTAGGCAGTGGACCTGACCGCGTGAACGCCGCTCTAACAGGAAAGGTGACCGCCGCGGTTATCAATCCACCTCCCAGCTTTATGGCCGAGAGAAAAGGTTTAGTTGTCCTCGCCGATGTCGCCAAGATGGGCCTGGTCTTTCAACATACAGGCGCCGCGACGACGCGAAAATTCATCAGGGAACATCAAGATACTGTCCGGAGGTACGTCAAGTCTCATGTTGAAGCTGTGCAGCGAATTTGGACGGACAAAGAGATAGGCGTCAGAGTCTTGGGAAAGTACATGGGAGGCGGGGTGGAGCGTGATATCCTGGAAAGGAGTCGAGATGATATCCTGACCGAAGCCCTTCTCTCAAAAAAACAGTATCCTAGTCTCGAGGGGCTTAAGACAGTTCTTGATGACCTCGCCGAACGGGACCCGAGGGCCAAGACGGCTAAGCCCGAGCAGTTCGTGGACTTCACTTTTATCAAGGAGCTCGACCAGAGCGGCTATATCGACAGCCTTTACAAGAAAAAGTAGCCGGACCTTCCCGCCCATTAAACGATACAGCGCGCTGGCTGCACACTTTCATCAGCACACGAGCATGGTTACGGACAAAAAGGGCGAGGCGGCCGTGTCCGAGATCGAGCAGTGGGCCAACCGGATAGTTCGTGCAACGGACGAGAGGGTTCAGGTCTCGGTCTATTACGACGGCGACTCCAGCACCTACGTCCTGCGTTTGGCTAGGGGGAGCCGGGTCCTGCTGTTCCGCCTCTCGGAAGCCCAGGTGCAAACGCCGGGACGTGAAGAGGAATGTAAAAAAACCCTGAAAAGAAAGATTAAGGACCTATCGAACTAACTGCCCTACCATCCACAATCATTTTCGGGAATTCGAATCGGTCTATAGTGTGCCGACCTTAATATCCTGGAGAACCTCTTGCGCCGCCCGGACGCCTGAGAGGGCAGCCCCCTCCATGAAGCCCTGCCACTCGTAGAACGAACTCGTGTGCTCGCCCGCGAAGTGCAGGTTGCTGACCGGTTTCCCTTCGTTGTCAGCGATCGTCGTGAAATATCCGGGATGGTTGCACGTATAACTCCCCTTTGTGAGCGGGTTCGAGGGCCAGTGCTCCAAGTGCACCCGGAAGCCGCCCTTGGCATCGCGGAAGGCCGCGGCGAAAGCGCCGGGGTAAACGAGGTCGAGGTCCCTGAGGAAGAGCATCGCCTCCGTTTGGACCTTTTTGGGATTGAGGCCTGCACCCCGGTTTCCGCCCGAGTAGTCCGTCAGCACCGCGTGCATGGCTGTGGCTTTCGTGGGATTTGTCTCCCACGTGGTCTGATGGTTGGGGAGGTCGGAGTAAGACGTGCCTTTGCTTCCTTGAGCAATCCAGGGGCGGCTATCGAAGCCCACCATCATCTTTGCGTTTGTTCCGTAGCGCAGGTCGTTGATGGCAAGCAGCTTCCAGGCGGGAAGTTCGAGGCTTGCATCCAGCTCGACCTCGCGGAGGGTCGAGAACGGGATGGCAAAGACAATGGCATCATGGGTCGCGCTCACCGTTCTCGAGCCATTCTTACACGTGATCTCGACCTTGCCCATGGCGTTCTTGCGAGCCTTGACGAGCAGCATCCCAAGTTGGATTTGTCCTTGGAGCCGGTTGCGGAGACCCTCGACGATCTGTTCGTTGCCGCCGATGACGTGATAGCGCTCGTCGCTGAAAATACCGAAGGGCCGAAACTTAGATCTTCTATCCGCATGGATGAAGAGGAGAAAGTTGAGGCAGCTTTGCTCCTCGATCTCAAGACCGTATTCCGCGATGTAGGCTGCCTTAACAGCAGCCCTGATCACGTCTCCCGCACTGCGGCTCTCGAGGTAGCGGAGGAGGTTCGTAAAGTCGAGTCTGACGTCGGCATCGGTGTGATGGTCGGCGGTCGGGGGAGTGAGCGTGCGCAGGTCGTCATGCATGGCGACGACTAGAACACGGTACTCGTCAACGACGACAGACTCCGGGTAGTGTCGGCCGTTGAAAAAGTAAAAGACTGCGCCCGGCGGCTCTTTCTCAACATCCTCCAGGCTAAGATTGAATTGCTGCGCGTAACCGAGCATGGTCTTGTGCAGGTTGTCAATGAATTCGCCCCCGCGTTCGGCGACTTGACCGGGGAAGAAGCCGCCGAGCGAGAAGCAGCGGCCGCCGGCCCGGTTGTTAGCATCGTAGAGGGTCGCATTGATACCGCTTCTCTTGAGCTCGTCCCCGCAGGCAAGGCCTGCTAGCCCAGCCCCCACAATTGCAACGCTTACGTTTGAACCCGACGGCGGAACTGCCAAGGCTCGCCGAAGCGGCCAGGCGACCGAGCCGATCGTGCCGGCCACTGCGAGCTTGCCCATGTTCGTTAGGAACTCGCGTCTGCTGGCACGCCGCTTAGCCACGCGGGCTTCCAAGGCGGCAACCCGCTCCAGACCCTCACCCGTCGAGATTTTGTTCTCTTCGCAGTAGTGCGCGATCCGTATGGCGCGCGCAAGGTTTCTGAAAAGCAGCGAACGACTCATAGGGCCTCTTCCTCAAAAAGTTCTTACAACGGAAGTAAGGCACGCGCGGATAAAGATCCTGAAAAACGAGAGATCACGTTTGACCTTTCTTTTGCGACGCGATTGGTTTAAATACTCCAAGAAGGCGGTAGTGGTTGTCGGGGGGAATTTTGGAGTTCTCGGTGTCCGTACACCAAAAGGAACTTCCTGTCTAGTCGAGGGGGTCTTGCAGAGACCGCCTTTCCTTATTGGCCTTCTGGGCCACCAGGTCCCGTAGCCTACGAGCAAGCTGATCTTGAGCTTCCAGCTCCAAGAGCTTATCGAGCTCGCGCACCGCTTCGACCGCTTGGCCCGAGTAGCCGTATTGGAATCCAAGCTCCAACCGCAGTGCAGGTTCGTCGGGCTTTTCTTTGACAGCCTTCTCAAGCAGTTTCAGTTGGTCCAGGTAATCCTGAGTATTCGTGTAGAGTTGGGAGTCCTTGGCAATCACGACTCCCCACTTCTCCTCTGGCAGAAGCAGCATGGCTTGCTGAGTCGCACCGGCCGCTTCGTCGTACTCCCCCACAGCAAACAGGGCCTGAGCCAGCATCATCACCAGCGTGCCGTTCTTTGGGTCGTCCACGAGGGAGTGCCTGAAGGCACGAATCGCTGCCTTGTAATCGCGCGCCTTGAATGCTTCCTCACCTTGTCGAGCGAACTGGTTGGAGCCTGCACTCGCTTTTGCGGCCGCATCAGGGGATGGAGCACCCTCGGTTTTAGCTGGCGGGGTCGAGTATAAGCTGCTTGGGCTCGGATAGAGATCTGCATTTGCGTCATACGGTGGCGTCGTGTTGGCCGGATCTGCGCCAACATACGGCATTTGTTCACCGTAGGAAGCGCAGTAGGGATTGTAAGCAAAGTAAGGCCAGAACGGACTATGGCAGGTGTAGCTAAAGAAGGGGTAACCAAACCACGGGAATATCAAGATGGGGCGACGGCGACGATGGCGCAGCTCATGCTGGGCAGAAAGCGCAGATGAACTAGAGGTCCCTTTCACGTTGCTGGAGCTGGAGACGACAGTCGTGCTCGTGGAGGTTTCGCGCGCGGAACTCACGCTGCTTGTTGGCGACGAATTGTTAGGAGCATTGCCAGGAACTGCAGTCGAGGCTTTTTTAGTCGTCCGCGCAGCCAACTGAACCGAGCGGCTGTCAGTTGAAGTCGCTTGAGAGCCACTGGAGCTTGAACCGGCATGGAACCTATGCGGACTGTCGCTGGAGGATGGCCCGTCGGAAACCCGACCGGAGAAGCGCCCTGTGGCTTTACCGTCTTCCCCCCCGTCTATCCTGCCTGCCAGGGCCAGTTGAGGTGCAATGAACAGAACAGCCACTAAAATTGCTATAGCCCTGTCAAAACGCTTCGTACCCATATGCGCCCTCCCTTACCAACTGGCCGGCTGGAGGTTCAAAATCTTCCTAATTATTATAATGCACCGGAGGTTGGGTTCTTGCAACGGCGTCAGTGCAATTCGACAATTCGACGGGCACCAATTATTGATCTTTCTTCCGGCGCGTGAGCTTCCAAAGGCAGGAAATTTTCTCCCTGTATAGGAAGAGTCTCATGCCCCACCGGATAGAGATCCTGAAAAAGTAGAGATCACTTTTGACCCCTCCCCTCTTTTACTCAATTAGATTAAAACCTCCGGAAACCTACCTCAAGTTGACATAAGAGTCCTAAAGGAACTTCCTATCTTTTTCATCTCCCGCGCAATTCCCGTGCGACATCCTTGGCGAAATAGGTAAGGATCATGTCGGCGCCGGCGCGCTTGATCGACAGCAGAAGCTCCAATATGATCCTGCGCTCGTCGATCCATCCGTTCTGCCCCGCGGCCTTGATCATGGAATACTCGCCGCTCACGTTGTAGGCGGCCACGGGGTAACCGAACTGCTGCTTCACGCGATAGACGATATCGAGGTAGGTCATGGCGGGCTTCACCATGATGATGTCGGCCCCTTCACGGATATCCAGCTCAACTTCTCTTAGCGCTTCGTCGGCATTCGCCGGATCCATCTGGTACGAGCGCCGGTCGCCGAACTGAGGGGTGGATTCGGCGGCTTCGCGAAACGGCGCGTAGAACCCCGAGGCGTACTTCGCGGCGTAAGCCATGATGGCCACCTGCTCGAAGCCATTTTGGTCCAAAGCCGTGCGGATGGCGCCCACCCTTCCATCCATCATGTCTGACGGGGCGACTATATCTGCGCCGGCCCTGGCGTGAGAGAGCGCCTCTTTGACGAGAAGCTCGACCGTGCTGTCATTATGCACATCTCCGTCCTTGACCACGCCGCAGTGGCCGTGATCGGTGTATTCGCACAGGCAAACATCCGTGATCACCAATAACTCCGGCACCCGTTCCTTGATCGCGCGAATCGCTTTCTGCACCACGCCGCTGTCCACATAGGCCTCTGATCCCACGCTGTCCTTGCGCTCGGGAATACCGAAAAGGATCACCGCCGGGATCCCCAGAGAACTCACCTCCTCGCACTCCTTGACGGCGCGGTCCACCGAGAGCTGAGCCACGCCCGGCATAGAAGCGACCGGATGGGCGCTGTCCCTGCCGGGACCGACAAATAGAGGGTAAATGAGATTGTTGGCGCTGAGCGCAGTTTCCCGCACCAGCGCGCGCAGCCGCTCGTTCCTTCTCAGTCTTCTCGGACGATAAGCGGGAAATTCCATGTCAACCTCCAGAGAACAGGAATTAGGCATTAGGGGTTTGATAAATATTTCAAGAACTGGCTTCGCTAATTCCCAATTCCTAATCCCTAATCCCCTTTTTGCTTCTAAAATATTCCACGATCGCCCCCGTCAATCCCGGGATGGTGTATTCCTTCGGGACGACATCGACTCGAACCCCCATTTCCTCGGCTGTGCTCTGCGTGATCGGGCCGATGCAGGCGACGGCGGCGCTGGCCAGAAGTTCTTTGACATTCGCGCCGGCAAAGAGCGCGACAAAATGGCTTACCGTGCTCGAGCTGGTGAATGTCACCATATCCGCCTCACGGCGCAGCAGCAGCGCGCGCATCCATTTAGGATCGCTCCCCGCTGCAACCGTGCGGTAGGCCTCGACCACATCCACCTCGGCGCCCCACTGCCGCAGTGTCTGCGCCAGAATGTCCCGCGCCTGGGCCGCGCGCGGCACAAGCACCTTCAGCCCGCGCATCTCCTCTGGGCTGAGCTTCTCCAGGATCGCCTCCGCCCGATACTCCTCCGGCACTACCTGGGGCGCAACGCCCAGGGATTCCACCGCCCTTGCGGTCTCCGGGCCGATCGCGGCCACGCGAATTTTGCTGAGAATGCCGATATCCCGCTTGAGATGGGCGAGGCGGGCGGAAAAATAGCTCACCCCGTTTACGCTGGTGAAAATGACCCAGTCGTACTCTTCGATCTTTTGAAGCGTCCGATCTAAAGAATCGTAGTTCTTGGGAGGGACGATCTCTATCGTCGGGAACTCGATTGCCTCCGCGCCGAGATCTTCCAGAGCCCGCACGAACCCATTCGCCTGGGACCGGGCTCGGGTAATCACGATGCGCCGGCCCGAGAGCGGCCTCTTTTCCTCTGACAGGCCAGCGTTTGCCTCATCTCGCGCCACGAGCCGAACTCCTACTCTCAAGGCCCAAGACCTCGTCAGCGCCCAGAGTTAATAACCGCTCTGCCAGCGTCTGTCCTAGGCGCTCCGGCTGCTCCGCGCGACCCTCAAGCTCTTCCCGAAACAGCCTACGACCGGCAGGATCCGCCACCACTCCCATGAGCCTCAGCTTGTCGCCGCCAATCCAGGCGCGCGCGCCAACTGGAAGCTGACAGCCCCCTCCCATTCGCTTCAGGAACGATCTCTCCGCCGTAACCTCCAGTGCCGTCGGCGGATGATCTAAGAATGCCACCGACTCGATTACGGGATCATTGTCGCGGCTCTCTAAAGCCAGCGCGCCTTGCGCGACAGCCCCGAGGCAAGTCTCTGGCGGCAGATATTCGCTGACGCGGCCTTCCAGCCCAAGCCGCTTGAGCCCGGCGGCCGCCATAACCAGAGCGTCAACCTCGCCCTGATCCATTTTTCTGAGCCGCGTATCGATATTGCCTCGAATGGGGAGAACCTCCAGGTCAGCGCGGCAATAAAGAAGCTGCGCACGGCGGCGCAGGCTACCCGTGCCAATCCTGGCCCCGGCTGGCAGCTCCTTTAAAGAGCTGCGCGCCGCGCTCACCAGCACGTCACGCGCATCCTCCCGCTCCGGCACCACCGCTATCGTCAGGCCCGCCGCAATCTCAGTCGGCAAATCCTTCATCGAGTGGACGGCGAGATCGATCTCTTTGCGCAGCAAAGCCTCCTCTATCTCTTTGACGAAGATCCCCTTTCCGCCAATCGCTTTGATCGGACTATTGAGAAAGCGATCACCGCTGGTCTTAATGATAACAATCTCGACTCGCAGGCCGGAATGTTTCTCCTCCAACCGCTGCTTCACCCACCCCGCTTGCGCGAGCGCCAAGGCGCTGCCGCGACTACCTATGCGTATCATCATATTTTAGAATTTGGATTGCGGATTTTGGATTTCAATCTAAAATCGAAAATCTAAAATCCAAAATTGCTCCTCGTGTCACTTCTCCTCCAAGCCGAACAGTCTCTTCAGCGCCTCGACATAAAGGGCCTCCTCCCGCTCCTCCAACGGTCTCTTCAGTCTGGAGATCGGCGCATGAAGGATCTTGCTGATCATCGCGGCGGTCATATCCTCGATCGCCTGCCGCTCCTTCTCCGAAAGGCCCTTGAGACTCGTGCGCAGAGATTTCTCGATTTCACTCTGCCGGATCTCCTCCAACCTTTGCCGCAGCGCGACAATGGTCGGCACCTGATCCAGGGAATCGAGCCAGCGCAAAAAGCCCGCCACCTCTTCGTCTACGATCTCCTCTGCCTTCCGCACCTCTCCCGTCCGCCCATGGAGATTCTCCCTGGCCACGGCCTGAAGGTCATCTATGTCATAGAGGTAGACGTTGTCGATCTCGTTGATCAGCGGGTCGAAGTTCCGCCGGTCGCCAAGATCGATGAAAAACATCGCCTTCTGCTTTCTCTCCCTCAACGTCTCTTCCACGGTCTCCGGCCGCAACAGAGTTTCCGGCGCGCCGGCGCAGCCGACGACGAGGTCCGCCAGCTTGAGGTAGCGGGGAAACTCCTCGAAACGAATCGGATTGCCGCGAAATTGCGCCGCTACCTCCACCGCCCGCTCAAAGGTGCGATTGGTCACCATGAGACTGCTGACGCCACTGCGCTGGAGGTGGCGGGCGACCAAATTGCCGATCTTGCCCGCGCCGATGAGCATGACCGTCTTGTCTTCCAGACGGTCAAATATTCGCTTCGCCAGCTCCACCGCCACTGAGCTGACCGAGACCGCCCGGCTGGCGATGCCGGTCTCCGTGCGCACCCTCTTGGCCACCGAAAACGAACGATGAAAGAGCCGGTGCAAAACCGTCCCAACGCTGCCCACTTCTTGGGCCGCGACGTAGTAGTCTTTGAGTTGCCCGAGAATCTGCGGCTCACCCACCACCATGGAATCGAGACTGGCGGCGACCCGAAAGAGGTGGCGCACGGCCTGATCTCCGGCGTACGCGTAGAGATGATCTTCCAAGTTGCTCTCGCCCGAGCCGGATTCTTGCTCCAACAGAAATTTCTTGATCTCCTCAAAGGCTGCTTCCCGGTCCGACGTCGCGGCCACTACTTCGACCCGGTTGCAGGTGGAGAGCACCGCCCCCTCCTGGACCGAGGGCAAGGCGCGCAGACATTGGAGGGTTTCGCCCAGAAGCGAGTTATCAAAGGCGACTCGCTCACGCACCTCCACCGGGGCGGTGCGGTGATTGAGGCCGACGATGACGATCTCTTTATTCACGTCCTACTCGAACCGGCCCGCGTGCCGGCTGGGGAACACTGAGTCGCCCCAGAGAAAGTAGCCGAGCACGACGACAAACCCAACGATGGTTAAGAACGCGACCTTTCGGCCGCGCCATCCCGCGGTGATTCGTCCTTGCAGCAGCGAGCCGTAGAGCAGCCAGGTGATCGCTGAAGAGATCTGGCGCGGCTCCCAGGACCAATAATTCCCCCAGTACGCGCCCGCCCAGAGGCTGCCGGTGAGGATTCCCAGGGTCATCAAAGGAAATCCCCAAACCAGAAAGATGTAGTTCAGCCGATCCAGCCGCTCCAGGGAAGGCAGGGGTTTGTAGAGCGCTGTCATCCTCTTGCTCTTCAGGCGATACTCCTGGACGAGATACATCAAGCTCACGGCGAAGGCCAAGGCAAACACGGCGTTGCCCAAGAACGCGAGCGTCACGTGAAGAGGGAGCCAGTAGGTTTTGAGGCCGGGTGGAAGCTCTCCGCCGCCGGCGCCGAAGGCGATGCCGGCAAGGGACATGAGGAAGGCCAAAGGCGCAACGAAACAGCCCAGAATGGTCAGGCGATACTTGAGCTGGACGAAAAGATAGACTCCCACCATGACCCAACTATAAACGGACAGCGCTTCGCGAAGCTCCGTGACCGCAGGATAACCGGCTTGAAAAAAGTGGAGGCCTAAAGCTGCAGTGTGCAGCAAGAACCCGGCCAATAGGATCAGCGGTGAGACGCGGGAAAAAAAATCCCTCAGCAGGGCGACATAAATGATGAAGGTCCCTGTTCCAAGAAGGTATAAGAGTGCTGTCACCTTGAGCAGCGCGACATCCATAGCGAGTCACCGTTTACTGGAGCGACGCTCAACCGCGTCCCCGAGCGGAGCTATTATAGTCTAATCCCTGTACTGCTCAAATGCCAGCCGTGGCGCAGGGTCAGCAGAGTCAGGCTCAGCCCTTGGGTATTTTGAGCTGCTGTCCGGCGGCGATGCGATGGGCGCTTCCCAGCCCATTGGCCCGCTGGATTGCGTTGACCGACACCCGATAGTTCCGGGCAATTTGGGAGAGAGTTTCCCCGGGCGCCACCTGATGGAGAATCCAGGAGATGGAGCTCTTCGAGAGGGCAAGAAGATTGGACTTGTTTGGCGAAGAACCGACAATCCGTTTGTACACCGTGGCAAGGGCCTCCAGTTTTTCCGGCGGGACCTTGACCCGATATCCGCCGGGGATGTCCTTGGTTCGGGAATCCAGCGCCGGGTTCCATTCGAGAAACTCGGCATGAGAAATGTCCGTAGGCTTGAGCAAAGCGGCAATAGAAATGGCGCGATCGACGGGCAACTCCTCCAGGGGCAGCGGGGAATGATACTCCAGACCGGGAAAGAACTCCTCGCCCCTGCGCCCCACTTCTAGCGCGGCCAAAAACTCGGCATAAAAACTCTTTGAAGCAAATCTAAAGGACGGTCCCTGGTAGCGCTGGATGATCTCCGCCAGGTCGCTGGAGCCTACCTCCCCGACCGCTCGCTGGATTCCCTCCCGACCATGATTATAGGCGGTAAGAGCCAGAGGCCAGTTGCCAAGAACCTCGTAGTTCTGCTTGAGGAGCCTCGCAGCGGCCCTGGTCGATTCCAACGGATCTCTCCTCTCGTCCACGCCCGGGCTGATGCGCAGAAATTTTCTTCCCGTGGAGGGCATAAATTGCCACATGCCCAGGGCGCCGGCGCGGGAGCGGGCATGAATATCAAAGGACGATTCCACCAGGGGCAGATAGGCGATCTCCACCGGCAGGCCTTCCTCGCGAAGGATCCGCTGCATCTGATCCATGTAGCGCCGGGACAGCGCCAGGGCCGAGGCGAAGCGTTCTTTCAGGCCCCTCTGGGCCCTCACCCTCTGTTCTTCTACCTTTAGTCCCTCTGCCTGCAAGATCCTTTCTATCTCTTCCTTGATCAGCCGGCGGGCGTCCCCGTCGTCGTCGATGTTGACGACTTTATAGATCTTCAGCGGCTCTTGGGGATCATGAAAGATCACTTCGGAGACGCCGTAGCGCGTAAAGACCAGCTTCCAGAATTCCACCGCGCTCTCCAGGCCAGGGAGGATCGGGAAAGGATCGTCGTCTGCCAGGACCGGGCCGGGCCTCCCACAAACAGACAGAGACATCAACAGCGCGCAGAGGAAAACGGCCGGCAGCTTTGCTGATCGAGGCATATCCATAATGAAATTGACGCATTATACCAAAAGAGCTATTTTGATGTCAAAGAAATCTGCTACAAGGTGAAGCTCAAAGGCTCCCCCCTTATCATTGTCGGTTGTTTATGGGCGTTCCCGTCCGCCTGCCGCACGTCCATTGAGAGCGACCGGCCTCCCGGCGCCCTGGTCGTCGCGCTCGAGAGCGGGCCGACCTATCTCGATCCCCGCTATGCCACGGACGCGAACTCGGCGCGCATCAGCGCGCTGATCTTCAACTCCCTCGCGCGCCCAGATGAAAACTCGCGCCTGCGACCGGATCTGGCCGAAAGCTGGCGGGCGGTTGATCGACGCACCTACATCTTCCGCATCAGAAAGGGAGTCTCATTTCACAACGGCAAGCCGCTGACAGCAGCGGACGTAAAATTCACTTACGACTCGGTCCTCGATCCCAACAACCGGTCACCGAAGCGGGGAGTGCTCAGGTTCCTCGAGAATGTGGAGCAAGTGGGTCCCTATGAAGTCCGCTTCCGGCTGGCGACTCCCTTTGCCCCATTTTTGGAAGGGCTCACCTTAGGCATCGTTCCCGCAACGGCGGCCCGTGATGGAGCATCCGAGAGACGGAGCCTCATCGGTTCAGGACCCTTCTCGCTGGCTGAGTTCAACCCAGGAGAAAGGGTCGTTCTCAAGGCGAACCCTTCCTACTGGGAGGGCGCGCCCCACCTTTCCGGCGTGGTGTTTAAGATCATCCCGGACGCGATCGTGCGGGCGCTCGAGTTCAGAAAGGGAACCGTCGATTTTATTCAAAATGACCTCGAGCCCGACATGCTCGCCTGGCTACAGAAAAACACCGACGCCTCGATACTGAGCGAGCAGGGAACGATTTTTCAGTATATCGGCATGAATCTCGATCATCCTATTCTGGAACGTCGTGAGGTCCGCGACGCGATCGGCCATGCGATAGATCGCGAGGCAATTATCCGCCATATCCTGAAAGGGCTGGCGATTCCCGCAACCGGCCTGCTCTCGCCGCAGCACTGGGCCTACGAGTCCGCCGTGGCGCGGCTCAGCTACAATCCGGAAGAGGCCAAGAGATTGCTGGATGAAGCCGGCTTCCCCGATCCCGACGGAGACGGCCCTCTCCCCCGCTTCAAACTCTCTTACAAAACGACTAATCTGGACCTGCGAAAGAGGATCGCAGAGGCGCTGAAGGAGCAGCTCGGCCGGGTCGGAATCGAGCTGGAAGTGCGGACGTACGAGTGGGGAACTTTCTACGGCGACATCCAGAAAGGAAATTTTCACCTCTACTCGCTCGCCTGGGTGGGCATTGTAGATCCCGACATCTATTATAATCTGTTCCATTCGAGCAGCGTGCCGCCGAACGGGAATAACCGCGGGCGCTACCACAATCAGGAGCTCGACACGCTGCTGGAGCAGGGAAGGCAGGCCATGACGGCAGAAGAGCGCAGGCGCATATACAGCCGAGCGCAGGAGATCCTCGCGGTCGATCTTCCCTACATTCCTCTGTGGTGGGCGAAGAACGTTGTGGTCATGAAGCCGACTGTGCAGGGCTTCGTTCCCTATCCCGACGGCGACCTGATCTCCCTAAAGAAGGTCTCATTCTCCGCCTC
>JAHFAP010000020.1:14599-21272 GCA_023250495.1 Deltaproteobacteria bacterium
CCGCTGCTGATGATTCTCTTCTCGATCGAGCTGGGCTGGTTGCCTGTGTCGGGGCGCGGCGGGATCAGCCACCTATTGCTCCCTTCACTCACCCTGGGGATGGCGATGGCCGCGATCCTCACGCGCATGATCCGCTCAGGCCTGCTGGAGGCGATCCATGAAGACTACATCCGAACCGCTCGCGCCAAGGGCTTGAGCGAGCGCAGCGTATGGCTCAAGCACGCGCTGCGCAACTCCCTCCTCTCCGTAATCACCATCGTTGGTCTCCAGTTCGGCTCGCTGCTCGCCGGCTCGATCATCACAGAATCCATTTTTAGCTGGCCGGGAATCGGCCGGCTCACGCTTCAGGCGATCCAGACGCGGGACTACCCTCTGGTCCAGGGGTGCGTCCTGGTGATCGCCACTTCTTACCTGGCAGTAAATTTGATCACCGACATCCTCTATCGGCTGGTGGATCGCAGAATCGTCTATGACAAGTAGATCCGTTTTTTTCATCGGCGCCGTGATTCTGATCGCTCTTGTGTCGGTAGCAGCGCTCGCGCCGGTTCTAGCCCCGTACAACCCGACGCAGCAGAATCTGGAAAATGACCTCGCGTCCTCATCCAGAGATCACCCCCTGGGAACCGATAAGCTGGGACGCGACCTGCTCAGCCGCATCCTCTACGGCAGCCGCGTCTCGCTCCTGGTCGGGATAACCACTGTAACGATCTCCATGCTGATCGGCCTAGTCGTCGGTTCTCTTTCCGGCTATTTCGGCGGCTGGATGGATCAACTTCTCATGCGCCTGGTCGACGTGCTGATGGCGTTTCCGGGAATCCTGCTGGCCATAGCTTTCACCGCTGTCCTGGGTCCTGGCCTGGATCATGTCGTCTTGGCCCTCAGCCTGATCGGTTGGACCGGCTACGCCCGTCTCGTCCGCGGCGAGATCCTAGCGCTGAGAGAGAGGGAGTTCATCCACGCGGCGCAAGCCCTGGGCGGATCGCCTGCGCGCGTCGTCTTGCTCCACATGCTGCCCAATCTCCTCCCTTCGCTGCTGATTCAAGCGACCTTCGGCATGGCAGCGGCAATGATCGCCGAAGGCAGTCTCAGCTTTTTGGGCCTGGGTGCGCAGCCGCCGACTCCATCCTGGGGCTCGATGCTCAACGAAGGAAGGCAGTTCATCCTGGTCGCTCCCCACCTGACTGCGTTTCCCGGCCTCGCCATCATGGCCGCCGTACTGGGGTTGAATCTCGTGGGAGACGGGTTGAGAGACAGGCTGGAGAAAAGAGGAAAATAGTGGTAAAGGACGCTTATGAGAAAACTATATTCGTGCCATACCTGACCATACGCTCACAGGACAAGGATTGTCCTGGCGGAGAAAAAGATCCCTTACGACCTGATCGAGGTGGATCTTAAGAACAAGCCCAAGGAGCTACTCGAACTGAATCCCTATGGCAAAGTGCCTGTGCTGGTTGACGGCGACGCGATAATTTACGAATCCAATATCATCAACGAATACCTGGAGGAGAAATACCGCGACGTCCCGCTCATGCCCAAAGGGCCGGAGCAGAGGGCGCGGGTGAGAATCTGGATGGACTACTGCAACAGCCGATTGCACGCGGCGGCTCACGAGGTTCTGCACGGGACCGACCCAGAGAAAACAGAGAAAGCGAAGGAGCAGTTAAGAGGCCTCCTGACGTCACTCGAGCCGGAGATGGCCGGACACGAATACATCGCCGGCGACTATTCTCTGGCTGACATCACCTTCATCCCCTTCTTTACCCGGCAGCAGCGCTACCAGGTCGCCATCGATGAGCGGTTGCCCCATGTGAAGCGTTGGATGGAGCGGCTGCTTGCAAGGACGGCAGTGAGATCTACTCTGTGACGCCGCCGGAGACCATGACGCCCATGCCGGAGCAAATGTCACGCACGGAGCGCAGAAGGGCTGAGCGGCAGGCCAGGAAAGAGAGCCGGCAAAAAGAGCAGCAAAAGAAAAAACTTGCGTCCACGGCGCAGCGGGCAGTGGTTTATTTAGTTGGGGTCTTGCTCTTGGCGGGAGCAAGTTACTGGGCCTACGGCCAGTGGAGCGCGGGCTCGCCGGGCCAGTTTGTCAAAAGCCTGGGGAACCGCCACCTCGCCGCAACGGAAGTCGGCCTTGCGACTTACAACAGCGATCCGCCGACCTCGGGTCCCCACCTTCCATCGATCGCGGCATGGGGCGTTCACCAAGAACCGATTGCCAAGGAGCTGCAGGTCCACAACCTCGAGGACGGCGGCGTGGTGGCGCAGTACAACTGCCCGGCCGCCAGTCAAGATTGCAAGGCGCTCATCGAAAAGCTTGCCGGGGTTGTCCGGAAATACGACCGCGCGGTTCTGGCGCCGTATCCCGGGATGAGTCACAAGATTGCGCTGACGGCCTGGACGCGCATCGACAAGTTCAACGACTTCGACGAGAAGAGGATCGTGCGCTTTATTGAAGCGTACATCCACATCGACCACCATCCAGCGGCAGGAAAATAATCCACTAGTCGTGCGCTACTCCTTCGTGTAGCGAACCTCGAAGGTCGTGCAGCCTCTTGGCGATTTCCAAGGGCCGTGCGGCATGCCCGGCGGCCGGCAGGCATACTGACCCGTCTTGAACTCGCGATTGAGCCGCAAGTCAATGATGCTCCCTTCCACAATATAAACTTCCTCCCAAAAGTCGTGAGTCAATACGCCATTGGGCGTGGTATCACAACCAGGATCGAACCGGAGAATGCGTGAATAGTTCCCGCTATTGGGGTCCCCACTCAAAATCCGCTCGTGAAGACCCGCACACTTGCCGCCTGGCACATCGCGCCACGGCTTGACAGTGACATCAAAAAATTCCAGTTCCTCCTTGACCATCATTCGATCTCCTTGCTCGCAATGTTTTAGACGCGTGATATTGCCAACGAGTCTTCAAGACCCATCAACGCGGCGTATGCGGTAGAAACAGCGCAGGGAACCGCCTGTCGCCTCGTCAAAAAGCTCGGCCTCAAAATATGGCTTGGACACAAACACTCCCCCGATCAATGGGATCGTCCCGGTGTAAATAACTGCGCTGTCCACGAGCTTCCCCAAACGGCGGCGCAAAATGGCCAGCAAATCTTCCGGCCTAAGCACCGCAGACATCCGCCCCTGCTGGTAAAGCTCTTCTCGGCAAGCCTCGCCGACCCAACTCCTGAGGACCAGACTATCCCAGCGATCCCGGACGGCGGCATAACTCCACACTGCGCCGGAAACCGGCTTTGGGCAGACCTGCTTGGAGACAGGAATATCCACCTTTTCCAATTCGCGGTCCGTGTGATCGCTTCCGACTGTAACCCAGAGGTCTTGGCCGTTTACCAAAAGAACCACCTCTGCCTCTCCAGAGGTCTGTCCACCGAGCACCTCTACCTCATCTCCCACGGTCAGCCTGTCGAGGGTGGTGCGAAAGATGGTCGGTATTTCCGCAGGGGCTGGAATCCCCTGCGCCGCGAGCTCATTGATGTGGGCGCGCACTCCCTCCTGGTTGCGACCCGTGTAGCCAGCGATAATCACCCGCTCAGGCACGAAATCGATCTCCTTACCGATTGACTGGAGTCTGAATTTGATCATGGCGCTACTCTCAAGCAGAAGAGGATGGCCCTCGGCGTTCGAGGATTTTCTCGATTTCCTTCTTCGCCCTTTCAGCCTCCTCCTGCGTCACATGTTTTTCAAAAAGGAGAAAAAGCTCTCGTTCCTCGCGGCGAATGTGGCGCTCGAGCAGGTCACCGCCGTCAAAAATAAGTTTAGCTAGATTTCTCTCCGCTTCCAGCTCCTGCACCCACCGGCGAATCTGTTCATGCTCCCGGAGCAGCTCATCGATCAACGAATGCGACTGTGGAACAACGCCGCGCAGGAAAGGAAAGAGAACCTCCTCCTCGGCTTTAAAGTGCCGCTTTAGATTTTGGCGGAAAAATTCCCTTACCTCTGCCGCCCTCTCTTTCAGGCCTTGAATCCCCAACGGCTTTATCCGTCCCAGGGCCTGCTTGCGGCAGCGCAGCGCCAACGCCAGCCCATGATGGTGGTCGTGCGAGAGTAGGATCAAACTCGGATGGCGCATGGTAGATGCAGCGCAACGCCCGTGGGGCGCGCATCATCTTGTTTACATTGGTTGGCCGCCGTGTTACAAGCCCTGACATTGAAATTGGGGTAAGCTATGAAATTCCCGATTGCCTTTGCGGCCATAGCCTTGAGCCTCGCCTTTGCGGGCCTGCCGTCTAATGGGCGGGCCGCAGAATCTCCGACAAAACTGTTTCTGGCCCAGGGCGCTATCAGCAATGATGTCACGCCGCTTTGGTTCGCCAAGGATCATGGCCTCTTCCGCAAGTACGGCCTCGATGTTGACAATGTATTCATCATCGCCGGCCGGGCGGCTCAGGCCATGCTTGCCGGTCAAGTTCCGGCCGGCTTGATCGGCGCCACTCACGTCACCAACGCGGTCACCGCGGGCGGAGACTTGACCATGATCCTCGGCCTGAAAAATCGCCTGGATTATCTGTTCATCGCCCGGCCTTCGGTAAAGAGCCCCGCAGAGCTAAAAGGCAAAAAGGTCGCCATCGGCACTCCTTCGGGCTCAGCCTCGCTTGCGACCTACGTGGCTCTTGACTATCTGGGGCTGAATCCGCGCAGAGACAACATCGCCCTCGTTTTCGTGGGCGGCGTGCCTGAGCGGCTGGCGGCACTGCGCTCAGGCAGCGTCGAGGCGACGAGCCTTTCCCCGGAGCTGGGTCAGGTGATCACGGATGAAGGTTATCGCGTCCTGGTGGACACCGGGAAGGAGAACATCCCTTTTCAATCTTCGGGACTGGTGTTTGCGCGCAAGTTCATGAAATCCAACCCTCAACTCGTCGAGAATACCGCCAAGGCGATCATCGAAGGCGTGGCCGCTATCCACAACCCGGAGAACAAACGCATCGTGGAGCAGACCATCGCCAAGTACCTGAAGCTCGACAAGCCGGAGCGAGTCGAAAAAGCCTACCTGGAGCTGCGCAGAGAACTCCCGCACAAACCATGTCCTACGCTTGAGGGAATCGCCTCCGTGCTCAAGCTCATGGTCCAGCACGGGCTCAATCCCAAAGCGGCCCAACTCAAACCGGAGGATGTGGCCGACATGAGCCTGTGCAAAAGGCTCGACGAGAGCGGCTTTATGGACCGGCTCTATCGGGGCTTTTGAATGAACTACCTCGCAGCAAGCTGCGGGATATCAAGAGGCCCTCGGATGACTTTCCCCCAAGTTGTCACCCCCGAATGTTTTAATCGGGGGTCCAGTCCGAAATTCGCCTGGATTCCCGCTGAAAGCATGCGGGAATGACGGACTCTGGCAGAGCCACCAACCACCACTACGCAGCAAGCTGCGGGGAATTAACCCGCAGCGATTAAACAACCCCTTTCTCTCTGAGCCTTGCCACCGTCTCCTTGTCGTAACCGGACTTTTCCAGGATCTCTTCGGTATGCTCTCCCAATATTGGCGGCGGCAGCCTGACGCCCGGCGGCGTGCGGCTCAGATCGACCCCGCTTCCGACCAGGCGCATCTTTCCCATACGCGGATGCTCGACTTCGATGGGAAATCCATACTCTCGCACCTGCGGATCCTCAAAAACTTCATCCAAGGTGTTGAGCGGCGCGCACGGGACGTCGCGCTCCTGCAGGCGGCTGAGCCACTCTTGTCGCCGGCCGCTGCGAAAGATCGCTTGGAGCATCTGTGAAAGCAGATCGTGGTTCTCCGTCCGACCCTTGCGGTCGCGAAAGCGCGGATCTTCCGCCCATTCCGGCTTGCCGACAACGTCCAACAGGCCGCGCCAGAATTTCTCCGGCGACGAGAGGTGAATGACAAAGGGAAGCCCGTCCTGGTCGACGAACGCGAAGACGCCGGCGGTCCGCGTCCTGGTGGCCCGGCGCGGCACAACCCCGGTTTCGAAGAAGCGGGCCGCATTTTCGCTGATAAACGAGACGGACGCGCGCAGCAGAGAAGTCTCCACTCTCTGCCCCTCCCCGGTCAACAAACGATTGACCAAGGCTCCAAGAATTCCATAGCACGCGTAGATCCCGGTCAGGTGATCGGAAAACGATATGCCCATCCCCTGCGGCTTTTCCGGATCGGTTAGCAGACTCAAGAGGCCGCTCATCGCTTGGCCAATCGTGTCATATCCGGGGAGATCGCGGTAAGGACCGGTCTGGCCGAATCCGGAGATCGAGCAGTAGACAATCTTTGGATTCAGGGCCCGCACCGCGTCATATCCTATGCCTCTCATTTCCAGCGTCCCTGGGCGGAAATTCTCGATCACCACGTCGGCGCCAGCGGTTAGCTTGAGAAAGATCTCGCGCGCTTCGTCGCGCCGGATATCCAGCGTAAGGCTTTTCTTGTTGCGGTTGAGGCTGCGGAAGTTCGACGAATAGAGATTCTCTCCCCAGCCACGGAACGGATCTCCCTGGCCCGGCTGCTCGATCTTGACAACCTCGGCGCCGAGGTCGGCCAGCAGCAGGGACGCAAACGGCCCGGTCACATAGCTGGCTATCTCGACAACCCGAATTCCCTCAAGCGCGCCACTCATAATGAACTCCGTTTCACCTCTCAGGATGCTGACTCCACCTTCTTTCCCTTACGAGGTGAGAAAGTCAAGAGGCTCTCTGAGTTAGTGAGGAGTGAGGC